>NZ_JBIKBQ010000083.1:0-19336 GCF_058122085.1 Luteolibacter sp.
TCCCTGTCTGTTTACTCATGGTGTTGGTTGATTTGAAACGTTTGTTCAAACAGGCGATGTCGGAACATCGCCCGATCAACCAGCACCAATCGATTTTAACATTTTAACGAAAAAAAATCCTCTTCCCATCCTCGAACAAGGATGTTTTCAACACTATTGGCACCGACACCCACGTCGCCATTGTTGCTGATCGTGCAGTGAATGGCTTGCGCGCGGCTTCTCAAGCCAAGTCCTTCGAAATCGCACCATTGGATATCACAATTCTCAATGATGGAATCCGAGCCGATGCTTACCGCTGTTCCGCCGGGGTTGGCCGCTGACGAGTTGCAGTGGCGGACGGCCAGGCCCTTGATGTGGACAAAGGGAATGGCGTGGACCGCCAACACCCACTTCCTGGTGCTAACTTCCATGATCGCATCGTCATCGTTAGGATCGCCACCGTCGTGGAGCCAGACATACAGGGTCGGAGTTGTGGCTGTGGCGTCATAGTAGAACGAACCCGGAACCATGTCGGCGATTCCCGTCCCGACGGGTGTGTATTGGTAAGAGAGGTATGAACTGTGGGGCAGTCCGATTTGCTGGAGATAGCGCTCGTTGCAGAACACCTGCTGGCTGTTGTAAGCCCATCCGGTCTTCTTCCAGATGGCTCCCTCATGGTGTTCCCAGCCGGTCACCACATCGGAGCCCTTGAACACGGGGCGCTCGTCTCCGTAGGCTTGGATCGTCAAATAGACACCCGCCGTGCCATCTCTCGCGGTGGCCGTGACCTGCTGGCGGTAGGTTCCGCCGCGGACATGGATGGTGTCACCCGGGGCGGCCTGACCGATCGCTTTTTGGAGGGTCGCGAGCGGGGTTGTCAGGCTGATTCCATCGGCGGTGTCCTTGCCTTCGACCGCCACATAATAGTCAACTCCAAACCCGCTCGGCGCGGCGATCAACATGATCAAAAACGCGAGCACCAAGCGTCTGAAACAACCGTGGCGAAAACACTTCGTCCGCGAGCTAACGATATTTGAAGCATTCATCGGTTTATTCTCCTTTCCGGGGAAAAGTCGCCGATGGGGGGAGTTTCCTCTACCCGCTGCTTGTTCCAAAGATGTTCGTGTTTTGCCGGTCAGGCGCGCCGATTCCACACTTCATCACAGCGCGGGTTCCGGTGCCAAAGAGGCAAACAGAACCGCGGATGGACGCGACGCACGCGGATCATCAAGGAGTTGCACCGACTATCAGTTTCGCCCGGACCATGGGGGGATCATGGAAAGCGCATCGCTACGGTCATTGGCTCCGCATGGACATCGGCGGACGCGTTCCGCCGCTCCATGGCGCGCGGAATGAACGCGGTCCGTGGGGAGTGATCGTTTCGCGGCGACCGGTGATCGCCGCTACACGATCATGCCGGCGGCGACGGTTTCGTTGGTGCCGGGGTCGATGAGGATGAACGAGCCGGTGGCGCGGTTGCGGCGGTAGGAGTCGTGGATGAGCGGGACGGCGGTGCGCAGGGTGATGCGGCCGATGTCGTTCATGGCGAAGCCGTCCACGCCCTCGATCTTGTGGAGGGTGTTGATGTCCACGTGGTATTTGACGTCCTGGATGATCGCCTTGGTTTCCTGGGTGGTGTGGCGGATGACCAGCTTGGCCTTGGGCGGCATCGGCTTGTTGGAGAACCAGCAGATCATCGCCTCGATGTCCTGGGAGACTTGGGGCGGGTTGTTGGTCTTGACCAGGGTGTCGCCGCGGGAGATGTCGATCTCCTCGGTGAGCGTGATGCAGACGGACTGCGGGGCGAAGGCCTCCTCCTTCTCGCCGTCCGGGCTGTGGATGGCCTTGACGCGGGTCTTGAAGCCGGAGGGCAGCACGGTGACCTCGTCGCCGGGTTTGAAGACGCCGCCGGCGACGCGGCCGGCGTAGCCGCGGAAGTCGTGCCACTCGTCGCTCATCGGGCGGATGACCCATTGCACGGGGAAGCGGGCGTCGACGTGGTTCTCCTCGCCGCCGACATAGACGTGCTCGAGGTGATAGAGGAAGGTCGGGCCCTGGTACCAGGGCATGTGCTCGGACTTGTCGACGACGTTGTCGCCGTTGAGCGCGGAGATCGGGATGTCGGTGATCTCGACGATGTTGTCGAGGCGCGAGGCGAAGTCGCGGAAGTCCTGGATGATCTTGTTATAGACCTCCTCGGAGTAATCGACGAGGTCCATCTTGTTGACGGCGACGACGAGGTGCTGGATGCGCAGGAGGTTGGCGATGAAGCTGTGGCGCTTGGTCTGCTCGATCACGCCCTTGCGGGCGTCGATGAGGATGATGGCGAGGTTGGCGGTGGAGGCACCGGTCACCATGTTGCGGGTGTACTGGGTGTGGCCGGGGGTGTCGGCGATGATGAACTTGCGCTTGGGGGTGGCGAAGTAGCGGTAGGCGACGTCGATGGTGATGCCCTGCTCGCGCTCGGCCTTGAGGCCGTCGGTGAGCAGGGCGAGGTTGACGTTCTCGTCGCCGCGGCGGCGGGAGGATTCCTCCATGGCTTCGAGCTGGTCCTCGAAGATGGATTTGGAATCATAGAGCAGGCGGCCGATGAGGGTGGATTTGCCGTCGTCGACGGAACCGGCGGTGGTGAAGCGGAGTAGGTCCATGGTTATAAAAGAGTCTAAAGGTCTAAATGTCTTAAAGTCTGAAGGTCGGAGAGGCGGATTAGATGCGGAGGTGTTTGGCGAGTGACTCGATGGCACGACTGAGATTCTCACTGGAATTTCTCATTTCATTGGCGACTTGGAATGGAAGATAGTCGCGATCTTCTGCCAGATAAAGCATGCTGCGGACTTCTCCGTTCGAACCCTTGGCGATATCAAGAAAGCGCGCGAAATCGGGATCCGATCTGCGTTCGAATCCCTCAGCGATGTTGTTCATCACGGACACGCCACAACGCTGAATTTGATCCTTAAAGCCAAAATCGCGGGCTGACGGAGCGTTAGGGCCGAACGAATCGTAAATGCGGTTGGCTTGGACTCGCGCGTCCTGCCAGATCCGGAGGTCTTCGAAGCGTTCTATGGTCATGTGATCGTTGTTGAGAGTCTAAAGGTGTAAAGGTCGAAGGTAAGTTGCGGGGTCTTATGACTTTTAGACTTTCAGACATTTAGACTTTCGACGCTTTTTCTTCAGAAGTATCCTTCCTTCTTCCTGTCTTCCATCGCGGTTTCGGAGCGTTTGTCGTCGGAGCGGGTGCCGCGTTCGGTCTGGCGGGCGGCAGCGACTTCGGCGATGACTTCGTCGAGGTCGGAGGCGGTGGAATGGACGGCGCCGGTGCAGGTGGCGTCGCCGATGGTGCGGAAGCGGACGATCTGGCGGGTGACGGGTTCGTGGTCCTGGGGCTTGAGGAAGTCGGTGACGGCGAGCAGGGAGCCGTTGCGCTCGAAGACGTCGCGCTCGTGGGAGAAGTAAATGGAGGGCAGCGGGATGTTTTCGCGTTTGATATACATCCAGATGTCCATCTCGGTGAAGTTGGAGAGCGGGAAGACGCGGAAGTGTTCGCCGGGGTTCTTGCGGCCGTTGAAGAGGTTCCAGAGTTCGGGGCGCTGGTTTTTCGGGTCCCACTGGCCGAAGTCGTCGCGGTGGGAGAAGAAGCGCTCCTTGGCGCGGGCTTTTTCCTCGTCGCGGCGGCCGCCGCCGAGGCAGGCGTCGTATTGGTTGAGCTCGATGGTGTCGAGCAGGGTGACGGTCTGGAGTTTGTTGCGCGAGGCGTTGGGACCTTTTTCCTCGACGACGCGGCCGCTGTCGATGGAGTCCTGGACGGAGCCGACGACGAGGGCGGCGCGGATGAGTTCCACGAATTCATCGCGGTAAGTCATGGTTTCATGGAAGTTGTGGCCGGTGTCGATGTGGACGAGCGGGAAGGGCATGCGGGCGGGCCAGAAGGCCTTGCGGGCGAGCCAGGCCATGACGATCGAATCCTTGCCGCCGGAGAACAGGAGGGCGGGGTTCTCGAATTGGGCGGCCGTTTCGCGCAGGATGAAAATCGCTTCGGCTTCGAGTTGGTCGAGCTGGCTGAGATGGTAGTTGGGCATGGTGGAATAAATGCTGAAAAGCTGAAAACTGAAATGCTGAAATGCTGAAATGGAGAGGGAAGAGGCGCGGGAGGGGTAGGCGGGTGGTTCGCTCAGGTCAAGAAATAATTATTAAGTTGAGTTTTATTGTAATGTATCGAGTGCGGGCCTGACGAAACCGAGTGGAGGCGCGGAAAACAAAAAACGCCGAAGTCCGAGGACTTCAGCGTCTTTCAACGAATCCGGCAAACCGGAATCTTCAGAGCGGGCGGTTCGAGACGATCCGTTCGCGGATGGCTTCGAGGAGCTCGAAGGCGGCGTCCTCGATGGTGGTGGTTTCGGTGTCGAGGACGAGGTGCGGGTTTTGCGGGGCTTCGAACGAGCCGTCCTTGCCGGTGAAATGGGCGATTTCGCCGCGGGCGGCCTTGGCGTAGAGACCTTTGACGTCGCGCTGTTCGCAGGCCTCGTAGCTGGCCTTGATGTAAACTTCGAAGAGGTCGTTGCCGAGCAGGCCGCGGGCGAGGTCGCGGAGCTCGCCGCGCGGGGTGATGGCGGAGACGAAGGTGATGATGCCCTGGGAGGCGAAGACTTTGGCGACTTCCGAAATGCGGCGGATGTTTTCCAGGCGGTCTTGGTCGGTGAAGCCGAGATTGGAGTTGAGGCCGGTGCGGAGGTTGTCGCCGTCGAGGATGGTGGTGAAGCGCCCTTGCTGGTGGAGCACGCGCTCGGCGGCGTTGGCGATGGTGGATTTCCCCGAGCCGGACAAGCCGCAGAGCCAGACGACGAGGCCGCGCTGGCCGAGCAGGTTTTCCTTGTCGTGGCGGTGGAGGAAGCGGTGGAACTCGGGATGGATGTTCATGGTGAAGGCGCGGAAAGAGAGACTCAAGGGGTGAAGCGTTTGACTTGGATGTCAGTAAAGCAACGGAAGTGTTTGGCGTTTGCGGTGAAAAGAGGCTGGCCTTGGAGGGAAGCGGTGGCGGCGATGAGCGCGTCCGGAAGGCCGACACCATGACTGAGGTGTCTTTCCTCAAGGTACAAGTCGGCCCGGCTTCCGATTTCCTGACTCAGCGCGATGACGCGGAAGCCGCCATCGACGAGGAAGCGTTTGAGAAGGGTGATTTCAGTTTTGTTCCGGCAGCCGAGAATGAGCTCCATGCGGGTGATTTGGGAAACGAGGCGGTCCTGGAGTCCGTCGATCGCCTTGACGGCTTTCGGGTTGCCTCTGAGGCACCAGATCAAAATGTCGGTATCGATCAGCATGGACGTGGCTTTCGCAGTCTGGCGACCATGACGGGAACGGGCTCGACATCGTCCGCCCACATGCCCACGGCCGCGAGTTGCGAGATTGGCGGGCGGGTGGGTTGAGGGTGGCCGGGGGGGATGATTTTCCCTTTTTCGGTGCCACGGTGGGTGAGGATGATTTCCTCGCGTGCTTCCAGCGCCCGCAGGACCTCCTTGGTCCTGTAACGCAGATCCATGACGCTTGCTTTCACGACAACTGTCTAGTTGCGAATGACTGCTTTGTAAAGGCGCGTCTTTGGCTACAGACCCTTGCCGATGACGAAGGCCTCGAAGCCGTGGGCGACCAGCGCTTCCAGCGAAAGGACGGCGCGGCCGTCGAAGACGAAGGCGGGCTTGAGCATCAGGTCGTAAACGCGCGGCAGTTCGAGGGTGCGGAACTCGTCCCATTCGGTGAGCGTGGCGAGCGCGTGCGCCCCGGCGACCGCGGTGTAGGGGTCGCTGCAGATTTCGACGTTCGACGCGACGAGCTCCGGCGAGACCCCGGCGGCGATCAGGTCCTGATGGATTGTCGCCACGCTGACTCGCGGGTCGTAAATGGCGAGGTGGGCGCGCTCGTGGAGCAGGTCGCGGCAGACATGGATGGCGGGCGACTCGCGGGTGTCGTTGGTGTCCTTCTTGAAGGCGAAACCGAGGATGGCGATCCGCTTGCCGTTGACGGTGTTGAAAAGCGTGCGGACGATTTTCTCGACGAACCGCGATTTCTGCCAGTCGTTGAGCTGCACGACCTGACGCCAGTATTTGGCGACTTGCGGGAGGTTGAAGGACTCGCAGAGATAGACGAGGTTGAGGATGTCCTTCTGAAAGCAGGAGCCGCCGAAGCCGACGGAGGCTTTGAGGAACTTCGGGCCGATCCGCGAGTCCATGCCGATGGCGCGGGCGACCTCGTCGACGTCGGCGCCGGTGGCTTCGCAGAGGGCGGAGATGGAGTTGATCGAGGAGATCCGCTGGGCGAGGAAGGCGTTGGCGACGAGCTTGGAAAGTTCCGACGACCAGAGGTTGGTGGTGAGGATGCGGTCGCGGGGAATCCAGTTGGCGTAAACCGAGACGAGCGCCTCGACGGCGGCGTTGCCCTCGGGGGTGATTTCGCCGCCGATGAGGATGCGGTCCGGGCATTGGAGGTCTTCGACGGCGGTGCCCTCGGCGAGGAACTCGGGGTTGGAAAGGACCTGGAAGGTGGCTCCGTTCGGGGAGTTCGCGGCGAGGATGGACTTGATCGCGGTGGCGGTTTTGACGGGGATCGTGCTTTTCTCGACGATGATCTTGTGGCCCTCGGAAACCTCCGCGATCAGGCGGGCGGCGGATTCGATGTAGCGGAGGTCGGCGGCGCGGCCGGCGCCGATGCCGTAGGATTTGGTGGGCGTGCCGACCGAGACGAAGATCAGGTCCGCGCCGGCGATGGCGGCGCGGATGTCGGTGGTGAAGTGGAGGTTCCGGCCGAGCGCGGAGGCGACGACGGCATCAAGTCCGGGCTCGTAAACGGGCAGGTTGTCCGAGTTCCACGCGGCGACGCGCTGTTCGTTCATGTCCGCGACGGTGACCTGGATGTGAGGGCACTTGGAGGCGATCATGGCCATGGTGGGACCGCCGACGTAACCGGCGCCGAGACAGCAGATGGATTTGATAGGCATGGTCATGGTAAAAGCTGAGATGCTGAAAAGCTGAAAAGCTGAAATTGAGAAGGAAAGAAGAATTCGGAGGAGGTCGCTGAATTCCGATGGGCTGAAGCCGGCGTCCTTGGCGATAGGTCCCATTGCGGTCGCCTCATCGCAGGTGGCTCCCTGGGAATGGTCAGGCGCGTCTGACCGTCGCCCATCACCACGTGGCCGGATTCGCGAACCACGCGAAAGCCGATTTTGGAGAGAACCCGGACGGCATCCTTCTGGATGATACCCGGCAATTTGGGCATCAGACCGTAAGTTCCAGGGTTTCCGCGCTTTTGATTCCGCTTTCTTCGGCCTCCACGTCCAGCCAGAGTTGGATTGCTTCGCGGATTGCCTCGATTGCCTCGTTTCGGGTAGCTCCCTGTGAGTGGCACCCAGGCAGGTCGAGGCAGGAAACGGACCAGCCTTCATCGGTTTCGATCAAGCGGATGCGGTAGTTCATGCGGAGAGGCTATCTTGGGGCCACAGAGCGCGCAAGGAGTGATTGGAGCAGGGGATCCGTCAGCCCCGCATGTGGTCGCGGAGGAGGTGATAGAGGAAGAGCGAGTTGTAAACAAAGTAGCGTTTGAAGAGGCGGCGGGGCTCCATGGCGAGGCGGTAGGCCCACTCGAGGCCGAGACGCTGGAGGACGGGCGGTGATTGTCTCACCTCGCCGGCGTGGAAGGCGAAGGCCGCGCCGATGCCGAAATAGACGCCTGGCGGCAGACGGTGCTTGTTGCGGGCGATCCAGTGTTCCTGCTTGGGGCAGCCGAGGCCGACCCAGACGAGGTTGGCTCCCGAGGTCCGGATTTTCTCCGCGATGCACTCGAACTCGCTTTCCGGCCACTCGCCGAACGGCGGGGAGTGGGTGGCGGCGATGGCGACGTTGGGGAAGTCCCCGGCGAATTTGCGGGTGAGGCTGTCGAGCGTGCCTTGCTTGCCGCCGAGGAGGAAATGTTTGAACTCCGGTAGGCCGTTAGTCGCCTTGAGCGTTTCCAGCATCAGGGTCGGGCCGTAAACGCGGTCGGATAGTTTCCCGGTCGCGGCGAGCCGGGAGTTGAGCGCCCAGACGAGCGGCATGCCGTCGGGGCAGATCAGGTCGAAGCGGCGCATGGACTCGCCGAAATCCTCATCGCTGCGGGCCAGCGCGGCGACGTGGGTGTTGGCGGCCTCGACGGCGTAGGCGCGGTCGTTTCGCCGGGCGCGCTCGAGGATCCATTCCACGGCTCCGGCGTAGGTGGTCGCCGCGACGGGCAGGCCGATGATGGGAAGGGTGCGCATGGAGCGGGAATCGAACATTGAACATCGAACGTCAAACATCGAACGTCGAAGAGGAAAAGAAGATGGGATGCGGGGATCCTCACCATTACCGACTAACGCTATGCGCCCGCAGTTCAAACGCGGCAGAACGGTTCGACGGGGCGGAGTTCCGGGGTGGTGGCGATGGCCGCGTCGCGGAGGACCGGCTTGTCGAACAGATAGAGCGCGTAGCCGCCGTGGCCGCCGCCGCAGTATTTGCGGGCGATGGCGCCGGGGATTTCCGGCAGCGGGTCCATGCCTTCCGCGAGCTGGGTCATGTGATAGAGTTGCACGCCGTCTGCCAGGCAGCGGATGTCGGCTTGGAGCGCGCCTTCGCGGGCGACCCGGGCGCTGCGGGCGATGCCATCATAGTCGCGCGGGTGGTTGACGACGCCGGGCGTGTCGTGAGGGCTGCCGGTCCAGAAGATGGCCATCCGTCCTGATAGAAAATCGCCGTTGTGCTTGAAGTCGAGCACGGGGGTGAGCCCGGAGCGCCAGACGCAGAGGCCGGTTTCCCGGATGACCGCCGGGTCCTGCCAGCCGACGCCGAGGTCGATCTCGGACTCGAATCCGTCGCGGCCGTTGAGCAGGGCCCACGCGCCGCTGCCGCCGAGGCCAGCTTGCTTTTCGTAAGGCCATTCGCGCAAGGAGACGAGCGGGGAAATCGCGCAGTTCACCACATACTCGCCGGGCCGGGAAAAGCGCGGGACGTCGAGCCAGCCGCCGGCGAAATCGATCCGCAAAGGCGCTTCGGTGGGGGCTTGGACCCAGCGGACGATGGAGCTGGTAGAGACCGGTTCGAAGCGCGGCGGGGTCTTGGCGAGAACGGTGTATTCCGCGCCGACCGCGGCGCAGAGTTCGCGTTTCACGTCGCCGTATTTGTCGTCCTCGGTGACGATCAGGAAGTCCGGGCGGATGCGCAGGAAATCCTCTTCGAAGTCGATTCCCTCCTTGTGGCCCTGGGTGACGATGACCTCGTCGATCATCCGCAAGCCCTGGAGCAGGGCGCGCTTGTGGTCGTCCGGGATGGATGGCTTGCGCCGCTTGTGGTGCCAGAGCACCTCGGCGGAGGCGAACGACACGATCAGATAGTCGCCCAGCGCGCGGGCTTCTTCGAAGAACTGGAGGTGACCGGCGTGGAGGATGTCATAACATCCGGAGACAAAGACTTTTTTCATGATGGGGCAGTGAGGTTAATAATGATAGCGTGCTTGGGCGAAGAGGATGCGGTCGTCTTTCACCCGATAGACCAAGCGGTGCTCCTGGGTGATGCGTCGCCCGTTTTTGCGGCCAGCGCGTCGGGCGAGAGTTCCCGGCCTTCGCCTTGTTCGAGGCGGTTCAGGGCGGACATCAGCCTGCGCGCATTGGCGGGCGAGCGGAGAAGTCGGGCGGTTTCCAACAGCCCTTCCCGTTCGCTGGCGGGCACCAGCACCACCGATTCGTGGCCGCGCCGGTCGATGACCACCGGCTCGCGGGTCGAGACGGTTTGGTCCCAAACGCTTGCCAAGCGGTCGCGGGCTTCCGTGTAGGAAATCGTGCTCATGGCTGAATCAATCGCTGGACAGGCTTTCCGTCCAGCGGAATGAGCCGGTATTACTCCTTGGAAACGGAAACGTGGTGGCCGTGGGATTTGAGCAGCGAGTGGCGGCGGGCGATGTCGAGATCGTGGGCGACCATCTCCGCGCACATTTGCTCGACGGTGATTTCGGCAACCCAGCCGAGTTTCTCCTTCGCCTTGGTCGGATCGCCTAGCAGGGTTTCGACTTCGGCGGGGCGGTAGTAGCGGGGATCGACTTTCACGACGACGGCACCCACGGACACCGCCGGGGCGAGGTCGGGATTGACGGCGCTGACAGTGGCGATTTCCTGGTCGCCCTCGCCGGAGAAGGTGAGTTCGATGCCTGCCTCGCGGGCGGACATGCGGACGAACTCGCGGACGGAAATCTGCCTGCCGGTGGCGATGACGAAATCATCCGCGGTTTCCTGTTGGAGCATCATCCACTGCATGCGGACGTAGTCCTTGGCGTGGCCCCAGTCGCGGAGGGAGTCCATGTTGCCGAGGAACAGGCAGGCTTCGAGGCCCTGGGCGATGTTGGCGATGGCGCGGGTGATCTTGCGGGTGACGAAGGTCTCGCCGCGGCGCGGGGACTCGTGGTTGAAGAGGATGCCGTTGCAGGCATACATGGCGTAGGCCTCGCGGTAGTTCACGGTGATCCAGTAGGCGTACATCTTGGCGACGGCGTAGGGCGAGCGCGGGTGGAAGGGCGTGGTTTCCTTCTGCGGGATTTCCTGGACCAGGCCGTAGAGCTCGGAGGTGGACGCCTGATAGAAGCGGGTCTTCTTCTCGAGGCCGAGGAAACGGATCGCCTCCAACAGGCGCAGCGTGCCGATGGCGTCGACGTCCGCGGTGTATTCGGGGGCCTCGAACGAGACGGCGACGTGGGATTGCGCGCCGAGGTTGTAAACCTCGTCGGGCTGGACCTCGCTGATGATGCGGGTGAGGTTCGAGCTGTCGGTGAGGTCGCCGTAGTGCAGGCGGAAGCGCGAGTTCTCGACGTGCGGGTCCTCGTAGATGTGGTCGATCCGCTGGGTGTTGAAGAGCGAGGCGCGGCGCTTGATGCCGTGGACTTCGTAGCCTTTTTCAAGCAGGAATTCCGCGAGGTAGGAGCCGTCTTGTCCGGTGATGCCGGTGATGAGTGCTTTTTTCATCGGAGGTGTGGGAAAGTTGAAGAGTCGAAGGTCGAAGGTCGAAGGTCGAAGGTCGAAGGTCGAAGGTCGAAGGTCGAAGGTCGAAGGTCGAAGGTCTTAAAGTCGGAAGAGAAGAGGAGGAGTTGCTGGCGTCTTTGACCTTCAGACTTCTCTCAGAGACGGGCCGCGCCGGTGGCGAGGGTGGCGAGGAAATCCTGATAGGCGGAGGCGAGGCCTTCGCGGAAGGGGACTGCGGGCTGCCAGCCGGTGGCCTGGATTTTCGAAATATCCAGCAGCTTGCGCGGTGTGCCGTCGGGCTTGGAGGGGTCGGTGAGGATGTTGCCGCTGAAGCCGGTGGTTTTGGCGACGAGCGTGGCGAGTTCGAGAATCGTGACGTCGTCGCCGACGCCGACGTTCACCCAGTCGGGCGGCGAGTCTAACGACAGGAGGTGGAAGCAGGCGGCGGCGAGGTCGTGGACGTGGAGGAACTCGCGGCGCGGAGTGCCGGTGCCCCAGATGGTGACGGAGGCGTCGCCGCGTTCCGTGGCTTCGTGGAAGCGGCGGATGAGGGCGGGGATGACGTGGGAGTTCTCCGGGTGATAGTTGTCGCCGGGGCCGTAGAGGTTGGTGGGCATGATGCTGTGGTACATCAGGCCGTGCTGGGCGCGGTAGTGCTGGCAGAGTTTGAGGCCGGCGATTTTGGCGATGGCGTAGGCTTCGTTGGTGGTTTCCAGCGGCCCGGTGAGCAGGCAGTCTTCCGGCATCGGCTGGGGCGCCATTTTCGGATAGATACAGGACGAGCCGAGGAACAGCGCGCGCGGCACTCCGGCGCGGCGGCTGCCTTCGACGAGGTTCGAGGCGATGCTGAGGTTTTCGTAAATGAAGTCCGCGGGGTAGGTGGCGTTCGCGTGGATGCCGCCGACTTTGGCGGCGGCGATGATGACGACGTCCGGTTTTTCCGCGGCGAGGAAATCAAAGACCGCGCGCTGGTCGCAGAGATCGAGCTGGTCGCGGGTGGCGGTGAGGAGCTGGTAGCCGCCGAGTCTCCCGGCCTCGCGCACCAGCGCGGAGCCGACCATGCCGCGGTGGCCCGCGATGAAGAGTTTTTTCATGGGTTGGACCCGTAGCGGGAAATGAGTTTCTCCGCCTCGGTGATGGCCATGGCGGTGACCTGGTCCATGTTATAATAACGGTAGGTGGCAAGGCGGCCGATGAAGCTGGTGTTAGGCTCTGCGGCGGCGAGCTCGGAGTAGCGGAGGAAGGCGGTGCGGGCTTCGGGAGCTGGGACCGGATAGAACGGCTCGTCGTCCGGGGTCCAGTCCTTGGGGAACTCGCGGACGATGGTGGTGGCGTCGATCTGTTGGCCGGTGGCGTGCTTGATCTCGACGATGCGGGTGAACGGCACCTCGGGTTCCGGATAGTTCACCTGCATCGCGGGCTGCCAGAAGCCGGGTTTTCCGGAAACGGGCTTGCGGGCTAGCAGTTCTTCCGCGGAGAACGATTCGTGCTCGAAGCGCAGCGAGCGGTAGGGAAGCGCGCCGAAGCGGCGGCTGTAGAACTCGTCGATGGCGCCGGTGAAGACGAGGTGCTTGTGGCTCCAGCGGGCGCGGGCTTCCTCGAAATCCACGCCCAGGTGGAGTTCCACGCCGGGCGAGGCGTTGAGCATGGTTTCGAACAGAGCGGTGTAGCCGTGTTTCGGCAGGGCCTGGAAGGATTCGGACAGGTAGCGGTCGTCGCGGTTGGTGCGGACGGGGATGCGGCCGCAGACCGAGGCGTCGAGCTCGCGCGGGTGGCGCTTCCATTGCTTGAGCGTGTAGCCTTCGAAAAACAGCTCGTAAAGTTCGCGGCCGACCTGGGAGATGATGACGTCCTCGGAGTTTTGCGGGTCCGCGACGGGAATCCGCTTTTGCTCCAGCCAGGCGGTGAACTCCTCAGTGGTGGCGGGCCGGCCGAGGTATTCCTCGAAGGTGTTGAGATTGATGGGAAAGCTCCAGTAGCGGCCGCGGGCGTGGCTCTTGATCGTGTAATCCACCTCGTGCCACTCGGTGAAAGCGGATAGGTAATCGACGATCCGCGGCGAGTTCGAGCGGAAGTAGTGCGGGCCGTACTGATGGGTGAGGACGCCGGCGGCGTCGGTGGCGTCGCGGGCGTTGCCGCCGAGGTGGTTGCGGCGGTCCACGACCACGCACTTCCAGCCGGCGGCGGACAGGCGCTCGGCGATCACGAGTCCGGAGAAGCCGGCGCCGATGATCAGGAAATCGGTGGGTTGATCAGATTTCAAGTGGCGGGAAATGGGGCGCGGCCGCCTTCACGCTACCGCCCTTGGTCGATCTCTCCGGGATGGAGAGAAACCTGGGCAATGCGGGTGGCGGGTGGTGTGGTCATCGGCGGGGGGGATTTTTCGCCGGCGACTGCGGCGAGTATTGAACGGGAAACCTACGAGGTGAGTCACGGGATCGCGTAGGAAACGTTTGATTTTAAGGAGCTGGACGTCTGGGAAGAAGGATCGAGAAGAGGTCCATGTCGACCGCCTGCGGGTTTCCGAGAAATTCGATGAGAATTTTCACCCGCTCGGTGGCGGATGGCACCGAGACGACGGTTCCCTGCATTCCCTGGAGCGGGCCGAAGGCGACTTCCACTTCATCGCCGATCTGGATGACCGGGCTGAGGGTGACGAGTTCGTCATGCTCGGCGCCTTTGCGGTTGAGGATTTCGTGTTTGATCGCCTCGACGAACGACTCGGGGACGGGCGGGATTTCCGAGCCGAAGCGGATGAGTCCGCGGATGCCTTGGCAGAAGGTGACGGCGCGCTCCATCTCGGCCATGTTGAATTTGGCCAGCAGGTAGCCGGGAAACATCGGTTCGACCCACCAGATCTTGCCGCGGCGGGTGGCTTTGCGGTAGCGCAGGCGCGGGCAGAAAACCTCGACGCCCTCGAGTTCGCGCAAATGGCCGGCGGCGATGTGCTCGCGTTTGGTCTGGCACCGGAGGCAAAACCATTCCGGCTGTTGGGGATCGGTGGATTTCATTGGCCGAGAAGTTTTTGAAGCACGGGAAGGACCCTGCCGCCGCTGCGCATCCATGTTTCCAAACGTTCGACGCGCTCGCCAAGGAATTTCCGGCGCTCGGGGTCTTCGATGTCGCGGGCGCTCTCCGCCAGCCGGCCGATCTTGGTTTTTCCGTTTTCCAGATGCGGGCGGATTTGCTCGCGGATGAAGCCGCCGGCGAGGCGCTTGAGCTCGATCGCCGGTTCGTAATAAGTGCGGCGATCGTCGCCACCGTCGGTTTCGCGCACCGCGCCGAGGCCTTTGAGCGTCCGCAGCCCTTGGCTGGCGGAGCCCTTGCTGATGCGGAGGCGGCACACGAGATCGTCGAGGGACAGGCCGGATTGTGAAATGAAGAGCAGCCCGTAAATTTCTCCGATCGAACGGGGCAGGCCCAACACGCGCACGCCGTCCACGAACATGGCCACCACCTGGCGCTCCAAGGGGTCCATTTCGTTTTGATCTCCGTCCAACAGATCGCCCATGGGCTGGAAAGTAAGGAGCTTTCCCGGAGAATTCAAACTAAATTGAACAACGGGCGGGATCGATGTTCCGGCGTGCTGAAATCCCGATATGGGAAATTGACGTCACCGTTTCCGATCCGCTTGAATCCGGGGGAAGGATGTCAAAACCGAGCGACGGGCACCGGGGATTCCGGGAACCCCTCGCTGGAGCCTTGTGCGGCGTGCGGCGACCGGCGACCGGCGGCGAGTCGCTGGAGCGGATCGAATGCGAGGCGGGGTTTTTGCGGAAGCTGCGCCATCCGATTTTGGCCACAGCGATGACCGGGCCGGCATTGCATATCAGGATCATTTCGGCCCCAGGGAAGCCAGGGTTTCAAGATCCTTGCGCAATTCCGCTTCGGCTTCCTCGGGCGGATAGTTGAAGATGCTGATTCGGTATCTCCTCAGACGGCGAAGCAATCGCTACGGCTCATTCCGGCGAGTTCCGCCGCCTTTCCGCTGCTGATTTTGCCCAGCTCGAACATCTTGAGCGCGGCCATCAGCCGCAGATGGTGATCGAGTTCGGCAAGGGTCAGCCCACGGCGGACTCCAGATCTTCCGGCAGAGGGTCGCTGAAGGGAGTGCTGCGGACGGCGGTTGGCATTTCAGGGGAGTTTCGCTCCCGAGGCACGCGATGTCAAGACACCCGGACAGTGACCTTCTCCGACGAACCCCGGCGCCGGGCAGTGGGTTCTACCGGCTTCGCAAGTAGATGCTGAAAACCTGAAAGGCTGAGATGCTGAAATGAGAAACCCAGGAGTTTCACACTCCATTTTTCGTCCGGCATTTTCGAACCAAAATCTTCAATCCACGATTCAACTTGTTGCCAATCCATGAAAAATTCCTCTTTGCGTTCCTTTGCGACCTCTGCGGCTTTGCGGTTCAA
This sequence comes from Luteolibacter sp., assembly GCF_058122085.1. Lineage (NCBI taxonomy): Bacteria > Pseudomonadati > Verrucomicrobiota > Verrucomicrobiia > Verrucomicrobiales > Verrucomicrobiaceae > Luteolibacter > Luteolibacter sp. The sequence goes on from NZ_JBIKBQ010000083.1 coordinate 15,397, forward strand.
ATTCTTCCCGTCGGCATCCCGCGCCGTTGGCGACAAGTGGGCGGGCCACGGCGGGCCAGCCCTACCGGTTCAGAACACCGACTCACGCCCGGCGATGCTTTCCAACTTCATCGGCTCTTTGATACATCAGCACACTACAAGCTCCCGCAGTGTCACCGATAGCGACCGCACCTGAATTTTTTCGTTGAGCGGGTAGCATGCTTCACCCGGATGGACGACGATCAGTCTCTCCAATTGCAGGCTTTCCACCGCGCTGTGCATGGACTTGGTGGTCTTGGGAGCATCGCTGTATTTGAACTCGAAACCGATCTTCCGGCCGTTCTGGAGCAAGAGCAGATCGAGTTCCGCGCCGGAGTGGGTTGCCCAGAACCAGGCTTGCCGGTCATCGGTGCGGCGGAGGATTTGCTCGATGCAGAAGCCTTCCCACGAGGCTCCGCACTTGGGATGCCCCTCGACGGCGGCGGGCGAGGCGAGGCCTAACAAGGCGTGGAGCAGACCGGTGTCCCGGACATAGATCTTCGGATGCCGGACAAGTCGTTTTCCCAAATTCTCGAACCAGGGCGGGAGCTGCCGGATCATGAAGGCGTGCGTGAGAATATCGAGGTGGCGGCGCACGGTTTGATTCGACTCACCCAACGAGCGGCCGATTTCGGAGCCGTTGGAAACGCCACCGTGATGATGAGCGAGCATTTGCCACAGCCGCCGCAGGGCCTCGGGTGGTGTGTTCACGCCGAAGCGGCGGATGTCACGCTCCAGAAACGTGCGGATGAAATCCGACCGCCATTGGTAGCTGGCGGCATCGTCCGCCGCCAAATAAGAGAGCGGGAAGCCACCTCGTTGCCAGAGTTGAGCTTGGGTGGCGACGCCTGTTTCCTCCAAGGTAAAGCCGCCGATTTCGATAAACTCGACACGGCCCGCGAGGGTTTCCGAAGACGTTTTCAGAAGATCGGGCGAGGCACTGCCAAGAATGAGAAAGCGCGCCGGCAAGGGATCTCGATCCGCCAGCACCCGTAGGATGGGTGCCAGTTCGGGCATGAGTTGGAATTCGTCCAGCACGACCAGACCGGTCAATTTTTCCAGCGCCAGCTTGGGAGCACTCAAGCGGTTGGCATCCGTGGGGTCTTCCAAATCGAACAGGCTCGCGCCTTGTTCCGCCGCGATGATCCTCGCCAGCGAAGTCTTGCCCGCCTGCCTTGGTCCCAACAGTGCGACGATTCGACTCCGGCCCAAAGCCGTGCGGATTTTTTCCAGAAGATGCTGCCGTTGCAGTTTCATCAGCGAGATATGGACTTTAAATATCCAAATTTCAATGTTAATGATCAATCAGTCACAATAACAAAAAGTGTGACATGCCGCCCCAAGAGGGCTCCGAATCCCCGGATCACCCGGTGTTCGGCGCTGTTGAAATCGAGTCCGGCTGCGGTCGCCCTGCCGCATGCGGCCCTTCCGATCAGTTTCACGCCGGACCAGCGGAAATTTGTCTCCCATGAGATTTTCGCCGTCGCGTCCCTTTGCGACCTTCGCTGAGCCGGAAGGAACGCCGGGAGCTTTCCCTGCTTGCTGCTCACATCTTTACCTGAGGAGGACGAACTGGCGTTGGTGACGATTCTCCCACACACCACCGCCCTTCGTGGCAATCGCTGCGAATGGTCCATCCCGAAGCCGTTTCTGAAACCCGGGGCATTCCATCTCCAGCGGGTCAAATCTCTTTCCGATCCGGTCTTGATCCGGCGGGGGGGGCCTGATTGGTTTTCGCCATGCGAATTTTGATCACCGGCGGAGCTGGCTTTTTGGGTTCCCATCTCTGTGAGCGGCTTCTCGGCGAGGGCCATGAAATCATCTGCTTGGACAATTTTTTCACCGGCCGCAAGCGCAACATCGCCCACCTGATGGGCAATCCTTACTTCGAACTCGTCCGCCACGACGTGACCGAGCCGTTCAAATACGAGATCGATCAAATTTACAACCTCGCCTGTCCCGCCTCGCCGCCGCACTACCAGCACAACCCGATCAAGACGACCAAGACCTCGGTGATGGGCGCGATCCATTGCCTGGGTCTGGCGAAGCGCACCGGGGCGCGGGTCTTCCAGGCGTCCACTTCCGAGGTTTACGGCGATCCCGACGTCCATCCGCAGCCGGAATCGTATCACGGAAACGTCAACCCGATCGGCATCCGCGCCTGTTACGACGAGGGCAAGCGCTGCGCCGAGACCCTGTTCTTCGACTATCACCGCCAGAACCAGGTCGATATCCGGGTGGTCCGGATTTTCAACACCTACGGCCCGCGGATGCTGCCGAACGACGGCCGGGTGGTTTCCAATTTCATCGTCCAGGCGCTCCAGGGGCAGGATCTCACGATCTATGGCGACGGCCGCCAAACCCGTTCGTTCTGTTATGTGGACGACCTGATCGAGGGCTTCATCCGGCTGATGAACCACCCGACGCTCACCGGCCCGGTCAACATCGGCAATCCCGGCGAATTCACCATGATCCAGCTGGCGGAGCTCGTTCTGAAGAAAGTCGGAGGTCCGTCGAAAATCACCTTCCTGCCGCTGCCCGGCGACGATCCGAAGCAGCGCCAGCCAGACATCACGCTGGCCACCGCCGAGCTCGGCTGGCAGCCGACGGTCTCGCTGGATCAAGGACTGGACGCGACCATCGACTATTTCCGCAAGCTTTTGGCGGAGGCCTGAAATGGCTTGAGACGGAAAGACGCGGCTTCGGGATAATTTCTGAAAACCCGGGAATCCGCGGTCCGTATCCAAAGGCCAGATGACCCGAATTTTAATCCCGCTTTGCTTGCTGATGGCGATCTTGCCGTGCCGGGCTGGCTGGCAAGCGCTGTTCAACGGCACGGATCTCGCCGGTTGGTCCGGGGATTCCCGGCTGTGGCGGGTGGAGGGCGGCGTTCTGATCGGCGAGACCGACGATGCTGAAAGGAAAATCGACGCCAATTCCTTCCTGATCTGGCAGGGCGGCGAGCCGGGGGATTTCGAACTCGAATTCCAAGCCCGCGTCAGCGGCAACAATTCCGGCGTGCAATACCGCAGCCAAGTGGTCGATCCCGCCAAGTGGGTGGTCGGCGGCTATCAGATGGATCTGCATCCGCAGGCGTCCTACCTCGGGATGCTTTACGAGGAGAAAGGCCGGGGAATCGCCTGCGAGCGGGGCCAGCGGGTCAAGCTCGGCGACACTCCGGAAGTGACCGGGCCCCTCGAAGTGCCGGCCGTGGATCTGGCGGTTTGGAATTCCTACCGGATCGTGGCGCAGGGGCAGATGCTCCGGCATTTCATCAACGGCAAGCTGGCGGCGGAAATCCAGGACGTGCAGCCGGAAAAACGCGCGGCCAAAGGCGTGATCGCGCTGCAAGTCCATGCCGGGCCGGCGATGAAGACGGAGTTCAAGGATTTGCGGATCCAGCAGGGCGGCAAGGCCGCGCCGGGAGGCATGCCGACCGCGGTCTGGATCTGGAAAAGCACGCAGCCCGCCGCGGATGAAAAGGTGTTTTTCCGGCGGGAGTTCCAACTGCCGGCGGATGTCGCCAGCGCGGCGCTCACGGTGGCTTGCGACGACGAGCACCGTTTGTTCGTCAACGGCGTGGATCTCGGCACGGGCGTGGATTGGAAAACTCCCCGCAGCTACGAGGTGCTCGCCCATCTCAAGCCGGGCGGTCGCAACGTCATCGCCGTCGAGGGCCGCAACCAACAGGGCGCCGCCGGAATCGCCCTGCGCTTCAGCGCCACTCTCAAGGATGGGAAGAAGCTCCACATCGTCTCCGATGCGAACTGGCTGTGTGCCGGTGAGTCCCCGGACGGCTGGCAGAACCTGGATTTCCCGGCGTCGGCCTGGCCGAAGGCGGTGGTGGTCGCGAAAATGGGGGATTCCCCGTGGGGCGCGATCATGCCGCCGGAGACCGAGTGAATGGATGTGGCGGCGATCA
>NZ_JBIKBQ010000084.1:0-19297 GCF_058122085.1 Luteolibacter sp.
GCCGACCATCGGATCATGAATCACGCCGACGACGATTTCTCCGGCGACCCGCAGGGCGATGGAGACGCAGAAATGGGGAATGCCGTAGAAGAAATTCACCGTGCCATCGATGGGATCGACGATCCATTGGCGCTCGGAATCCTGGTCGCCGGCGAGACCTTCCTCACCGTAGAGCGCGTCCCCGGGGCGGGCTCCCAGCAGGATGCCGGTGATGAGATCCTGCGATTCCTTGTCGAGCGCGAGCTTGATGTCGTGGTGGGTGGCTTCGTCCACCGTGGGATCGCTGCCGAAGTTCCGGCGAATGAGCTTACCCGCTTCGAGGGCGGCTTGGGTGGCGAGTTCGAGGTCGGTCATGGGAAATCAGCGGGTAGTTAGTGTTTGGGAGAGTCGGACGATGGCGTCGACGAGTTCGAGGGAAATTTGGTGTTTCGAGGCGGCCGGCAAGGATTCGGTGCGGTCCGGATAGACGAGCAGGACCTCGTTTTGATCCGAGTCGAAGCCGATGCCGGGTTGGGAAACGTCGTTGGCGATGATGAGATCGCAGTGTTTGCGGGTCAGTTTTTCGCGGGCGTTGGATTCCAGGTTTTCGGTTTCCGCCGCGAAGCCGACGAGGGTGCCGCTGAAGCCGAACGGCTGGCGGGCGGAGCCGAGGATGTCGGCGGTGCGGACGAGTTCGAGAGTGAGCGTGTCGCCGGATTTTTTGATTTTGCGAGGCTGGACGGTGGCGGGCGTGTAGTCGGCGACGGCGGCGGCAAACACGGCGATGTCCATGCGGCCGACGTGTTTTGAAACGACATCATGCATCTCGGCGGCGGTTTCGACCGGGATGAAATCGACATTGGCGGGCACATCCAGATTCGTCGGGCCGGAGACGAGCAGCACCGAGTGCCCCTCGTGGGCGAAGGCTCCGGCGAGCGCATAGCCCATTTTCCCGGACGAACGATTCGTCAGAAAGCGAACCGGATCGATCGGTTCGCGAGTGGGGCCTGCGGTGACAAGGACTTTCACGCCGGGAGTCTGATCGGCGGATGGAAAGAGGCAAGCGGAAGCAAGGGGCGGGGCGGCTCTAAATTTGAAGACAAAAAAGCCCGCCGCCGGAAGGACCGGGGCGGGCTGATGGAGAGGTGGACCTTAGTTGGGTTTTTTGGGAGTAACAGGAGCCTTCGGAGCGGCGTCCGGAGCGGCGTCCGGAGCGGCGTCCGGAGCGGTGTCCGCAGGCTTTGTCTCAGGTGCTTTGCCGGACTTCATGTCGGCGAGCTCTTTCTTGGCAGCCGCTTTTTGCGTGTCGTCGAGCTTGCTGGAAATGTCCTCGATCATTTTCTTGGCAGCTTCCTCACCACGTTCCTGGGCGAGGGTGGCGAGCGCCCATGCCTTGACGGGGTCTACCTTGGTGCCGATTCCCTCGCTGATCAGGCGCGCCAGCGCCAGAGTCGCGGGGCCGTGGCCTTGGTTGGCGGCGAGGGAATAAAGCTGGCCGGCGTTTTCGATGCTTTGGGTCACGCCACCCGCGCCGCGCTCGTAAAGAGTCGCCAGATTGTTCTGGGCCTGAGCGGAGCCACCTTGCGCGGCGCGCGTCAGCCAGGCGACGCCGGCGACGGAATCCGCGGAGCCGAGCTTGCCTGAGAGATAAAGCAGGCCGAGCTCGTTCTGACCCTCGGGGAGGTTGCCGTTAGCCGCCGCGGTGAGGTGCTTGTATCCCAGCAGGAGGTCGGGCTTTTCGCTTGAGAGAGCTTGGACGGCGAGGCGGAAGCTCGCGACCGGGCTTCCGGATTCGGCCGCCTTTTCAAGCAGCGCAAGGCCGCGCACCGGGTCTTTTTCAACGCCCTTTCCTTGGATGTAGAAATCCGCCGTGCGGAGGATGCAGTCGATTTGTCCGACGTCCTTGCCCCGCTCGTATTCGGCGAGGGCGGCTTTGAGGTCTTTTTTGACGTTTTCCTCGTAGTCTCCGAGAGCGAGGTAGCCGCTGTATTCTTTGGCGGCGATGGCCTTTTTGAGCCACTCGCGGCCTTTTTTCTCATCGCGGTTTTTTTCATCGCCGCTGAGCAAACGGGAACCAAGCGCCGCCATGGCACCGGCATCGCCCAAGCCCGCGGCCATGGAATAACTGGCGAGAGCCGCCTTCACGTCCTTCAACTCGGGAAAGCCGAACTGGCCTTCATAAAACCGTGCGACGAGCAACATCGACGGAATATCACCGGCGTCAGCCGCGCGGTTCCACCAGAAGATCGCCTTGTCCGGATCGGCGGTCGGAGTGAGTTTACCGCGCAGATAGGCCTCGCCCAAAATGCGGCCGGCCACCGCCGGGTCGTCCTTGGCGGCGGATTCAAGTGCCTCGCGCGCCTGGTTGCGCTCTTCTTCCTTTTCGGAGGCGAGCAGGATGAAGGAGAGCCGGTAAACCGCGTCCTTGTGCTTTCCTTCGGCTGCCTTGCGGTAATATTCGAGCGCCTTGTCCCGGGATGCCTCCGCGCCCTTGCCGGATTCGTGGGCGAAACCGAGGAGATAGAGAGCGTCCATGTTGCCTTGTTCGGCAAGGGGTTTGGCCATCTCCACGGCCTTGGCGTGGCGGCCGGCTTGGAAGGCTTCCATGGCTTCCTTCGCGGGACCCTGGGCGGCGGGAAGCGCCGAGGAATTGTCAGACGGCAGCGAGACCGCAGCTTGAAGGGAGGCGGTGAACGCTGAAAACAGCAACAACTGAGGGATGGATCGCAAACGCATTCGCGACACCTGATGCGATTTCCCGGGAAATGCAAGCGCGATGAAAAGCCCTTAAACACCGCGTTCCCAGCGGGCTTTGAGCTCGTCAACGCACTCGCCGAGCAAGCCTTCATCAAGCTGATGGACATCGACGCCCCGGCCCACATCCGCCAGCAGCAAGACTGTTAGCCGGCCGCCGAGGTGTTCGCGGAACTCATCCAATCCGTCGAGCACGCGCCGCCTCCCGGAGGTGTCCAGCCAATCGAGCGCGGGATGGTAAATCGCGAGCTGCAAGCCCTCGAGCACCCGCAGCACCTGGTCGGCGATGGAGGGGGTCAACAACCCGGCCCGCGCGGAATAGAGCGTGTCGAGTGCCAGCCCGACCCCCACGGCCGGCGCGTGGGAAAGTTGGTAAGACGTCATCGTCTCCAGTTTGTGGGCCGCCCAGTGGCCGAAATCCAAGGGCCGGCTCGATCCGGTTTCAAACGGGTCGCCGCCGGTGGCGATGTGCCGGGCGTGGAGTAATGCGGAATTTTCGACGCAGGTCTCGAGCGTTTCCGGATCAAGCGCGGCAAGCGCCTCGAGGTTCGTCTCGATCCACTCGAAAAACCCGCGGTCCCTCACCAAGGCGACCTTGACCGCCTCGATCAGCCCGCCCCGGCGGGTCTCCTCATCCTGACTTTGGAGAAAGCGGAAATCATTGATCACCGCGTAGGGCACGGCGAACGCGCCCACCCAGTTCTTCTTGCCGAAAGCGTTGATCGCGCACTTCACCCCTACGCCGCTGTCATCCTGCGAGAGCGTGGTGGTCGGAAATCTAACCAGCCTGACTCCCCGGTGGGCGGTGGCCGCGCCATAGCCAACGGCATCAAGAAACGCCCCGCCGCCGATGACCAGCGCGTATGAATGCCGGTCGAGATGCGCCGCGTTGATCGCCGCCCAGACCTCGCGGACCAGGTGCTCGTCCGCCTTGGCCGATTCACCGCCGGGAAAAACCGTGATTCCGCGGAAATCCAAATCCAGTTCCGCGAAGTAGCTTTGGATCTCGTCCTCCAGCCCCGGCCACAATTCCGACACCGTTTCCTCCACGAAAACCATCGCCCGCCGACCGCCGCCTTCGCTCAGAATTTCAGCCAGCGCCGGATTTCCAGCTGAGAACGCATCGCGGGTGAAAACGATACGGTGCTTGAAGGTGACGGGGATTTGGAAATCGTAGCGGGACATCAGCGGGCGGAAGCAGTAGCGACCGTTACGCCGACACGCCAACGTTTCTTGCCCGAATTCAGCTCATGCCCACTCCGGAGACACTTTTTGAAAGCCGCTGGCTCGGACTTTATCGCATCGGCCACTGGGATTTCGTCCGTCGGCCGCACTCGGACGCGTGCGTCGGCATCCTCGCCATCACGCCCGATGACGAGATTATCCTCGTCGAGCAATTCCGCATTCCGATGCAGCGCCACGTCATCGAGGTGCCCGCCGGACTCGTCGGCGACGAAGCCGAACACGTCGGCGAATCGCTGTCTGCCACCGCGCGGCGCGAGCTGCTGGAGGAAACCGGCTACCGCGCCGGCTCGATGCTCCCGTTGATTTCCAGCCCGACTTCGGCGGGGATGTCCTCCGAATACGTCCATCTCTTCCACGCCACCGATATCGTCCGCGAGCACCAAGGCGGCGGGGTCGCGGGCGAAAACATCGTCGTCCACCATGTGCCGCTTTCGCAACTGCGAGAGTGGTTCGCCCAACAGGAAGCCGCGGGAAAACTCATCGATTTCAAAATCCACGCCGCGCTCTGGCTGGCAGGGATCAACTGCTAGACCCGCACCAACGGAATCACCCGCGACTGCTCGCGACCGTTGCCTTCGATTTCCAAGCGGTCGGCGAAGAGATGAATCGCCGAGTAAGCATTCACCTCCGGCTCGTGCAAAATGGATTTGAAAGTGATGTAGGGAACGCCTTGCCGAATCACCTCCGCGCCGGCGTGGTTGTGGCCGTTGAAATAGGCGACGACGCACGGATGCCGGTCGATCAAGGCGATCACCGCCTCGTGGTTCCACGCATGATGCCCTTCGGTTGGCAACAGCGGATGGTGGCCGCACAGGATCACCGGTTCCTTGGCCGTATCCGCCGCGGTGAGTTCGCCCTCGATCCATGCGAGCTGGGTTTCGGAAATCCCGCCGTTCCATGACTTGGCGCTTTTCGATTTCTCCTCGATCAGTTTCTTCAATAGCGCCTCGGATTCCAAATCCCGCGGACTGCCCGTCGGATGTTTGTAGGTGGATAGATCGTTGGTGTCCAACATGACAAACCGCACGCCGGAGCGACTGAACTGATAGTATTCGCCCGGCATCCCGGCGACCCGCACGACCCCGCCCTTCTCTCCGTCCGTCACCGAGTAATCGTGATTTCCCAACAGGTGGCGCACCGGATGCCCGAGCCCGTCAAACAACGGCATCACCGTGGCAAACGATTTGAAATCCCGGTCGATGAGATCCCCGAGGTGCAAGGTGAACGGCAGCTTTTTGCCCGCCAGCCACGCCGCGGCCGCCTTCAGTTTCGGAATGGACTCCCGGAAATGCCGCTCGCCCGCGGGATCGGCATCGGCGTATTGCACGTCCGTGATCAGGCCGAAGGAAAGGACCGGCTTGCCGCCAGTTCCCGCCCCGCGCAGCTTGGACAGCGAGGCCGCCACAGTGGAAAGCCCGATAAAATTTCGTCGCTTCATGAGGCGGGACTGATACTTCCCCACGGCGACGGAAGCGATGACAAATTCCGGGAGTGTCGGCGTTGACGTGGTCCCGTCGCGACACGAAGCTCGCGGCGATGAGCGACTTGATCTTGGGAATCGACTTGGGCACGACGAACTCCGCCGTCGGCGTGGTGGACTCGGGATTTCCGATCCTGCTGGCCAACGAGGACGGCCGCCGGATCACGCCGAGCGCGGTGTGGATCGGCGCGGATGGCGGCATCGAGGTCGGCGCGAAGGTGCTGCGCCGCAGGGTGCTCGAACCGGATCGGGTGGTCACCAGCATCAAGCGGCTGATGGGCCGCCGGACGAGCGAAGTTGAGGAAAATTTCCCGGTGCCGGTGACCGCCGGCGCGGACGGATTGCCGCGTGTTCTGGGCATGACACCCGAGCAAATCAGCGCGGAAATCCTCCGCGAGATGAAACGCGTCGCCGAGTGGCGGATGGGCGCGGAAATCACCAAGGCGGTCATCACCGTGCCCGCCTATTTCCACGACGCCCAGCGCGCCGCCACCAAGCGCGCGGGCGAGCTCGCCGGGCTCGAAGTGGTCCGCATCCTCAACGAACCGACCGCCGCCGCGCTCGCCTACGGCCTCGACAAGCTCGGCGAAAAAGCCCGCGTCGCGGTCTATGATCTCGGCGGCGGGACCTTCGATCTATCCATTTTGGAAATGCAGGACGGCGTCTTCCAAGTGCTCGCCACCCACGGCGACACCCGTCTCGGCGGCGACGATCTGGACGCGCTCATTCTCGACCGCGTGATGGAAAAATCCGGGATGGGCGAAATCGATCTCGCCGCGCGGGTCCGCCTGATGGCCGAGGCGGAGCGCGTGAAACTCGCTCTATCCGATGACACGCAGGCCGTTTTCCGGGTGCCGTTTTATGATGGTAGCCGGAGTTTGGAAGAACCGATCACGCGCAAGGACTTGGAAAAACTCGCCGCCCCGTGGATTGCGAAAACCCTGCACCTCTGCCGCAAGGCGCTTGCCGACGCCGTGCTCAAACCGGAGGACCTGGACGCCGTGGTCGTCGTCGGCGGCAGCACCCGGATGCCAGCGGTCCGCCGCGCGGTGGCCGAGCTTTTCGGCCGCGAGCCGGATGTTTCCCAGCACCCGGACGAGGCGGTTGCCCTCGGCGCCACGATCCAGGGCGGCGTGCTCAGCGGCGCGCTGCGGCAGATGATTTTGCTCGATGTGACGCCGCTGAGCCTCGGCATCGAGACCTTCGGCGGGCTGATGAACGTGCTCATCCCGCGCAACACGACCATCCCGTGCAAGGCCGGCGAAATGTTCACCAACGCCGCCGACGACCAGGCAGCGATGCGCGTGCGCGTGCTGCAGGGCGAGCGGGAAATGGCCAAGGACAACTGGGAGCTGGGCAATTTCGACGTCCCGTTTTCCCCGTCGTCGAAGGGCCAGGCGCGGGTCGGCGTGCAATTCAGGATCGACGAGAACGGCATTCTCGAAGCGCTCGCCCGCGACGTTTCCACCGGCATCGACACGGTGATCCAGATCGAAAGCGCGGCCGTCAATGTCGATGACGCGGCGGTCGAGGCGATGGTCAGCGAATCGGTCGAGCACGCCTTCACCGACATGGCGGAGCGCGTTTTCACCGAGGCGAAAATGAAAGCCGAGGAGCTCCTGCCTGCCGTGGAGGCCGTCCTGAGCCAAGGCCTCGCGATGGACGACGAGCGCGGTGAAATCGAATCCGCCGCCGCCGCCGTCCGCGCCGCGCTCGCGGGAGGCGCGGCCAATCCGCTCAAAGCCGCGGTCCAGCGCCTCGACGCCGCCACCGAGGCGCTCGCCGCCCGCCTCGTCGAGCAGGCGATGGACGCCGCGCTGGACCGCCAACTCGCCGACGCATGAGGATTCTGAGAGAGATCTTCACATCCGCCCAGTCACCCCCTAAACTTCACCCGTGAGAGAAAAACACACTTCTTGGTTTCACTGCGGACAATGCGGTTCGCTTTTCCAATCCAGCCCCGGAGCGGTGGATGGCCGCCTTTGCACCTCCTGTGGGCGCAACCCGTCGCTCGGCATCGAGCCGCCGCCCGCGAACGATGCCGCCCCCGCGCTGACTCCAACGGAAAACTCCGGCGAACGGAGAAAACGCCCGGAAAAGAAGCGGAAACGCAGTTATCTCACGCTGAAGATCGGCCTCGGCTGGTCGGTGCTCGTTCTCGCCATCATCTACGGAGCCCGCTGGCAATGGGGCGAAAAACCGGTCGATTCCGAAAAACCCGTGAGCCAAGTCTCGGCGAAAGCCGTCGTCCCGGAAGAAGACGTCATTCTGATGGACGAGGCCGGCCCGCTTTGTAACCAGAACTTTTCCGGCTTCCTCGCCGCCGGCACACCTGAGGAACAAAACCAGTTCGTCCTCTCGCCCATCACCACCGCCGCCCGGATGGCGCGCTTCTTCAGCTTGAATCCGCTGGTCGTCATCGACCCGCAAAAACTCGCCCTGCCCAAACACGCGGTTCTCCACCTGCCCGGCCGCCGGGCGATCGAAACTTACTGGAGCTCCTCCGACGGCCGCGAGCTCGACGCCGTTTTCATGGAGGAAAACGGCGAGTGGCGGCTCGACTGGGACCATTACGTCCGCTTCAGCGAGTATCCCTGGCCGCTTTTTCTGGCAGGCAGCGGACCGGAGCAAGTCGAGTTCCGCCTGCTCGCCCGCGAGCGCCTCGCCGACGAACGCAAAGCCGCCGACACCATCAGCATCGTGTTTTACGCCCCCCGCTTCGGCTCCAGAACCGAAACCGGAACCCAGTCGCCCGAGTTCCTGATCAAGCGCGACAGCAAGAACGGCCGGCTGCTAGCTGCCGCGTTCCAGCTCGAAAAAACCGGCAAACGCGTCTTGGGCGTGAACCTTCCCAGTGCCACTCCCGAGGGACTCATCCGCGTCCGGGTGAAAATCCGCCGCATCGAGGAAGTCGGGGAACGGCGCTTCGAACTCGACGACGTGGCCGCCTGCCACTGGTATTACCATGACGCGCCCGGCGTGGAAATCCCGGACCAGCCGCTCAAGCCCGACTCACCGCCGCCCGCATCACCGCCAACGGATCCGCTCCCGGAAACCAATGCTGAAACGCCAGTGCCCCTTGATGAATGAGCATCGACAGGCCGTTCGCCGTGCGGCAGCCCAGGCCGCCCGCCATCGCTAACAACGGCGTCACCGGAGGTTGGTAAATCGTGTCATACACGAGGTGCTCCTTTTTGAAACAGTCCGCAGGCAGGATCGCCGGATCGCCGCTCTTCAAGCCGACTGACGAGGTATTCACGATCAAGTCGCAGCTCAAACACTGCTCCGCCAGCGCCAAATCATCGAAGGCCAGCGCGACGATTTCCGTCTGCGAACTGAGCAAACGCAGCCGCCCGACCAGCGGCCCGAGCTTCTCGATCGTGCGGTTCACCACAACTAGCTTTTCTACCCCGAGCAGGCAGCACTGCGTCGCGATCGCCTGCCCCGCGCCGCCGCCCGCGCCCGCGATGACGACTTTGAGCGATGCCAGCGGCCGCTTGAAATCATCTTCAACCGCGCGTGCGAAACCCGGCCCGTCCGTGTTGAAACCATGGGTCGCGTCCGCATCAAAACGAATCGTATTCACCGCCCCGAGCGCCTCGGCGTCGGGATCCACCTCGCAGTGCTCCATCGCCTCCAGCTTGTGCGGCACCGTCACGTTGCAGCCGATGAATCCCAGCGCCCGCAGCCGAGAAAACGCCTCGCCCACCCGCCCCGGCTCGATGTCGAGACGGATGTAACGCGCGTCGATCGCCGCCGCGTCGAGCGCCGCCTGGTGCATCCGCGGTGAGGCCGAGTGCGCGATCGGGTGGCCGATCACCGCCAGCCGCGCCGGCTTGTCGGCACCGGCGTCCAGCAGCTCGCGGGACTCCAAGTCTTCCAGTGTGTAAACCTGTTTCATCGGTCGGAATTTATAACATGCCCGCGAAATGACGGACGCGCGCCACGCAACGATCCTTCCCTAGCAAATTCAACACATCCCCGAGATCCGGCCCGTGGGCGCGACCTGACAGCGCGACCCGCAGCGGGAACATCAACTGCCCCGGCTTCGCGCCCGCCGCCGTCGCGGTTTCATTGAGCGCAGCCTTCGCCGCGTCCGCCGACCATTCGGAAATCGCTTCGAACGCCGTCGCCAGCGCGCTCAAAAGCCCGCCCGCCGCCGCGTTTCCGCGCACCTTCGCGAGAGCTTCCTCGTCGTATTCAAAATCCTCCTTCAGCAGGAAATCCACCGCCGCCGGGACGTCGCCGAACAGGCGGACCTTGTCCTTCACCGCCGCGATCACCGCCAGATAATTTTCCGGAACCGGCAGGCCCGCCGCTTCCACAAACGGCCGCGCCGCCGCCGCGAAATCCTCCACGCTCACGCCGAGCAGATGCTGCTGGTTGACCCACTTGCATTTCTCCAGATCAAAGCGGCCCGGCGAGCGGTTGACGTTTTCCAGCGAGAAGCGCTCGACCAGTTCGGCGAGCGTGAAAATCTCCTGCTCGGTCTTGGGGTTCCATCCTAGCAGTGCGATGAAATTCACCACCGCCGCCGGCAGGAATCCCTGCCGCGGATAGTCGCCCACCGCCGCGCCGGCGTCGCGCTTCGACATCTTCGAGCCGTCCGGATTCAGGATCAGCGGGATGTGCGCGTATTGCGGCGCCTTGCCGCCGAAGGCTTCGATCAGCTGCAAATGCTTCGGCGTGTTCATCAAATGGTCCTCGCCGCGGATGACGTGGGTGATCTCCATTTCCAAGTCGTCCACCACGTTGACGAAGTGGAAAACATAGCTGCCGTCCGAGCGCTTCACCACCATGTCCGGCGTGTTCGACTCGTCGCGGTAGTCGATGGTTACCTCGCCGCAGACCAGGTCGTTCATCGTCACCGGCTTGCGCTCGAAGCGGAAGCGCCACGCGCCGCCGTCCTCGTAAACGCGCCCCGCCGCCACCAGTTTCGCGAACCACGCGTCGTAAATTTCCTTCCGCTGGCTCTGAGAGTAAGGGCCGAAATCCCCGCCTTTTTCCGGACCCTCGTCCCAATCGAGACCGAGCCAGTGCATCCCGTCGAAAATCGCCTGCCGCGCTTCCTCGGTGTTGCGCGCCTCGTCGGTGTCCTCGACCCGCAGCACGAAAACGCCGCCATGTTTGCGGGCGAACAGCCAGTTGAACAAAGCGGTGCGGGCCCCGCCAACGTGCAGATAGCCAGTGGGCGAAGGGGCGAAACGGGTGCGAACGGTCATACGCGACGTGTAATCACCGCAACCGCCCACGTCCAGCCCCGCGGATCGCGAAAACTACGCCATCACGTAATTAACCTTTCCTGATTATCTGGGATGCTGGCTTCCGCATGACCGACCCAAAAAACTCCAACAATTTTTTGAAGCCGCGCTAAGAGCCCCCGCCGCGGCGGAAGGGAAGACGTGGTCTAATCGGACTCACTGGAGGAGGATTGGGCTGGTTCGTCCAATCTTCCGCCCGCATTCAGGCATTCCGGGAAGCGGCGGGAGGCCGCGCGAGCCTGAATGGCATGGAAGACGTCAACATGGACGCTGAAATGCAGGCGATGATGGGCGGCGAGGGCAAAACGACCGGCCAGAGAAACGAAATGCTTCAGAACGCCTTGCCGATCAAGTTGCAAGCAATCCAAGGGAGTGAAGCCACAAGACTCCGTCATCTCGCAGATCGTATAATTTCGGCCAAGAAACAAGCCCCCGCCGCCGACACGAGCGCCCTGGAGCGCGAGATCGACCAACAGGTTTACGCCCTCTAGGGCCTGACGCCGGAAGAAATCGCCATCGTGGAGGGCACGGTCCAATGAAGCCCTTCGATCTTACCATTTTCCGGGAGGCGATGGCGGCTGGGAGCATCGAGTGGCGCAAACATGTGCTGCAAAAACTCGCCGAACGCGGCATCCCGCAAGATTCCGTCCGTGAGGTATTGCTCCGGGGCGAGCGGATTCGGGATCATGAGGATGACAAACCGTTTCCCAGCTCGCTTTTTCTAGGCTACGTTTCCGGTGTTCCGCTTCACGTCGTGGCGGCGTGTGACGAAATAAACGGACAAGTATTCATCATCACGGCTTACGAGCCGTCGCTGGAAATTTTTGAGCCCGACTATCGAACCAAACGAAAACCATGAACCCGACCCATCACACCTGCCCGCTTTGCGGCGGAAATAAAACGGAAGGTACCACTACATTCACCGCTGACTTGGGGAGTGGGATCGTGGTCGTGCGGCGGGTGCGTGCGACCCTCTGCTCGCAATGTGGAGAAGAATGGATCGATGACGCAGCGGCCCGCCAACTGGAACAAGTGGTGAACGAAGCACGTTTACACCACCGCGAGGTGGAAGTCACCGCCTTTGCCTAGCTTGAGCACCCCGCCGCCGACACGAGCACCCTGGAGCGCGGGATCGACCAACAGGTTTACGCCCTCTACGGCCTGACGCCGGAGGAAATCGCCATCGTGGAGGGCACCGCCCCATGAACCCGCCGAGCGAGTGCCGTTTCCCCCGCCTCCTGTTTGCCAAAGCCGATGCCGGAGCCAGCGCGCGCATCTTGAGGGCCAAAGGCCCGGCCCCATACCAGCCCAGGGCAACGCCCTGGGTAACCCGTCGTAATGATTACCTGAGCCCTGAAGGGGCGACCCAACCCGTCCGCCGCCGCCCGATGGCCCGCCCCTTCAGGCATGCGCGTCAACTTAAGGGCGCTCGGCCCTGATTCGTTGCTCAAGGAGCGGCGGAACGCGTCCGCCGATGCCAATGAGCTGGCAATGAGACGAGCGGATGCGAGCTACATTGGCTTTCCATGAACGTCGGCGGACGCGTTCCGCCGCTCCTTGATCTGCCCACTTGTCGGCTTTTGAGATCGGCAGCGGAGCGCAGCGTGCCATCACGGAGCTGTTTGGCAAAGCCAAGGGAACCATCAGCGAGCACATCAAACACATCTTCGAGGACGGGGAACTGGAGCCGGTGGCAACTGTTCGGTTATTCCGAACAGTTCAAACTGAAGGCGGGCGGGAGGTAACCAGGGAGGTGGAGTGCTACAATTTGGACATGGTGCTGGCGCTCGGTTTCCGCGTGCGCAGCCCCATGGCCGTGCGCTTCCGGCAATGGGCGGCGGACAAGCTGAAGGAATACATCGTCAAAGGCTTCGTGCTGGATGACGAGCGGCTGAAAAATCCGCAGGTAGGCAATGACTACTTTGAGGAACTCTCCCGCTGCATCCAGGACATCCGCACCAGCGAGCGGCGCTTTTACCAGAAGATCACAGACATCTACGCCACCAGCATCGACTACGACAAGGATGCCCCGCTGAAGCAGGCCTTCTACTCCACCGTGCAGAACAAGGTCCACGATGCCATCCACGGCCAGACCGCCGCCGAGGTCATCACCTCCCGTGCCGACCGCACCCGGCCAAACATGGGGCTGACAAACTGGGAAGGCGCCCGCATCCGTAGGACCGATGTCAGCATCGCCAAAAACTACCTGAGCGAGCCCGAACTCCGCGCCCTCGGCAAAGCGAAACGAAGCAAGAAACCCAAGCCATGAACGGAAACCCTTGCGTGAAGGAGTGCTACTTCCGGTCGCCCATGGCGGAGCGCGACCTGCTCTTCCACGATACTGTGGTCACCGCATACCCACACGAGAAATAGACCACGATCAAAGAACACGAAAGAGTCGTCCTTACCATTCCCGTCGCCGCCGAAGGATTAGAGGCTGGCGATGTGGGGACCGTCGTCCACATTTACAGCGATGGCCTTGCCTATGAAGTGGAATTCACCACTTTAGACGGGCGCACGGCAGCAGTATGCACCTTGGAAACATCCCAAGTGCGCCCCGTAAGCAGCCGGGAAATCACCCACGCACGAGAATTTGCAGCAGCTTGAGCGTTGCAACTGCCCCGATTTACTCGGACATTCAAAGTCCCGGACAAGTTGTCTCCTGCCCAGTGCCCTCGCGCAAAAAACCTCCGCCGCGGCTGGCCGCGACGGAGGTTTTTGAGTGAAACGGGATGCCGGATCAGGCTTCCTCGGTTTTTTCCTGAGGCTCGTCGAAACCATACTTGGCTTCGAGATTCTCAGCGGCGGCGACCGGAGCTTCCTCCGCCGCATCCGCGACGGATTCAACGATCGTTTCGATGACCGGCTCGGCGACAACCGCGGTAGCGACCGCCGGCGCGGTGGAGGCGAGAACGGCGCGGGTTGGTTCGCGCTCGTCACGTCCTTCCATGTCCTCACGCTCATCCTGGCCTTTGGATTTGGCGCCGGAAACCGTCATTTTCCGGCCCATGAAGGGCTGGTCGTGAAGGACTTCCACGGCACGCATCGCTTCGTCCATGCGGAGCATTTCGACGAAGCCATAGCCCTTGGAGCGGTGGGTGCTGCGGTTGTAAACGATCTCGATGTTGCGAACGCCGCCGATGCCTTTGAAGAGCTCCTGGAGGTCTTGTTCGGACACGTCATACGACAAGTTCCCGACGTAAACGCGGGTGGACTCGACGCTTTTCGGATCGCCGCCGCGAGGGCGGTCACCGCCGCGTTCGCCGCGGTTGCCACCGCGTGAACGTTCCTCGCGCTCGCCTTCCGGACCAGGTTCGCGCGGGGCGCGTGGTTCGCGTTGCTCGCGGGGTTCGCGGGGTTCGCGCGGGGCACGGGCTTCGCCTTCGCCGGAACGGGCGTTGCGGGTGTTCGACTTGGGGGCGCGCTCGCCGCCCGGAAACGGCGTGGACTCGGGCTTGTGCTCGGCGCGCGCCGGGCGGGCGGGCTCCTTGTAAAGACCGACGGCCTTGAGGATTTTCTGCCAGAAGCTCAGTTTGGCCGGAGCATAAGTGCGCGCCGGACGGGAAGCTTGAGGACGGAATTCCTCGGAACGATTGCCATCCTTGCGGCGGCCTTGGGATTGACCGCGGTCGCCGCGGGAATCCCGGTCACCCCCGCGTTCGCGACGGTCTTGGTTTTGGTTGGTATTACGGTTTTGGCCTCCGCGTGAGCGGCGGCGACGGCTGTCTCCTCCCGAATTGCGGGAATCTTGTGTTGCGTTTGACATGGTGTCAGTGGGGTTGTGGTTTCAGGCGGCCCGGCGCGGCGGATTCAGGAGAATCCGGCAATGCTGGAAGGACCTCGTGCTGACCGACATGATTCCGACAATCCGGCTTTTTGGTGCCGGGGAGAAGCTCCGCAGCTTGCGGAAGGAGACTTCACCCGTGTGTCGGAACCAGCCGGCTTGCGCCGCCGCCCGTTGAGGCAGGTGTTCCGGTGCTCCTAGCTGCAGGCCGATTTCACGACCCGGAGAAATGGGGTGAATCTGTAGGCACTCGGCCGGATGCGGGCATGGGAGGTAAGGAATTACCTGCTCGACGGGAAGCTACGGGCTTTTGCGGCTTTGGCAAGGCCGGAACCGGCAAGGCGTGGATTTTTCCTGGGCGTTATTTTTCAAGGACCTGATAGTTGGCAGGAGCATGATCCGGAGAAAATCCTAAACCAAGCGCCCTGTTTCGTCTTTGTTTGGCTCGCATGAAGACCATGTTTGACGACAACACGATGGCACCGTGGCGCGGTACCGAACCCGCCACGCCAACCGCCTCTCTTGGCCCACGATCTTCGAGCCCTCAGGACTCAGGCTCGCCATCCCGTACAACCCGGTCTGCAACAATGCCCTCAAATGAAAATGCCGTGCCGGCTTACCAGCTGACCTTCACCCCGAAGATTCCGCTCAGGCCGGCCTCGTTCTGGCCGGAGCCGTGGACGCGGTAGGATTCATCGCTCAGGTTCTCGATGCCGCAGGTGAGATCGAGGTTTTCACGGGCATGCCAACCGGCTCGCAACGAGGCGACGACGTAGCCGGGAGTGCCGCCGGTGGGAATGCGCTGGTTGTCGGCGACTTGATCGACGGCGGTGATCCGGTCCTCGTGATTGGAGGCGAGAATCCGGCCCTCCACCCAGAATTTCCCGGAAACATCGTCCCAACGCAGCGCGACGGAACCGGAAAGCGGCAGCTGGCGGGTATTCGGCTTCTCCTCCACCGGCCCGCCGACGAAGGTCGCTGACTCGGTCCGGCCCTCCTGCCACGCGGCGAACCCGGACAGCGTCCACTGCGGGTGAAACTGCCAGGCGCCTTCCAACTCGACGCCGTAAACGTAGCCGTCGCCGGCATTGCTGGCGATGGAGGTCTTGAGGGTCTGGTCCGTGAACGACGACACGATCAGTTCGTCCGCCGCGGTGTAGAACACGGCGAGATTGAGCGACGTGGTTTCGGTTTGCTGCCGGGCGCCTAGCTCGTAGGTGATGTAATTCTCGGGATTGACGTCCGGGTCGCCGACGACCGGAGCGCCGGATTTCGCCGATAAATTTCCGGTGAGGTCGTCGAGATTGGGTGCCCGGAAGGCCTGCGAAATACCGCCGTAAACGCTCCAGCCATCGTTCAATGAATAGATCCCGCGCAGCGAGCCGACGACATCGTCCCAGTTGCGGCTCTCGTCGCTGCCGCCCGCGAAGCGCCCGAGGGTGGCCTCGGCGTAGGTGTAACGGGCCCCGGCGGTCAGTTCAAACCGATCGGTCGGTTTAAAAACGTATTGGCAGTAGGAACCGAAGAGATCGTAGTCGGAGTCATCGGCGACCGGCAAGAGCTCGGTGCGAGGACCACCGAGGGCGTTGGATGTGTAGCCGGAGGAATCGACATCGTCATGATAGAAGTCAAAACCGTACACCAGCGACCCCGGCCCGACGGGAGATTCCAGAACCAAATCGATGCCGGTGGTTTCGACGTGAACAGAGGAGCCGCGGAGCACTTTGGAATTCGTGGCGGGGCTGTCCGGGAAGCGGTTTTGAAACTCGGAATCATCGGTAGTCTGGAATGAAAGCGTGGCGCTCCAGCGTTTGACCGGGGCGTTGGCCCGCAGGTTTTCCCCGGCGTAGCGGAGGTAAGTCAGCGAGCGTTCCTGGTCGTAGGTGTTTTCCGTCCATTTTCCGGGAGCAGCGACGTGGCTGCCGTCAGTCCAGCCGGGATTATCCAAGGTCCGGTGCCAACGTGAAATGCCGTCCTGATTCACGTAACTGGAGGCGAAGGTGATCGTGGATTCGGCTGAAACCGCCCAGTCGAAGCGCAAATCGTAATCCTGCTCGGGATAGCCGGTGTTGTGCATGCGACCGACGGCGGAGTCCTCGATGTCGCCGTAATCCTTGGCGGAAAGGCCGAGCAAAACCCCGAATTTCCCACCCACACCAGTCTCGCTTTCCAACCGGCCGATGTGACTGCCGCCGCCATTGGCGCGGTATTCGTAAAACGCCGAACCACCCGCATAGGCTTGGCCGGCCGTTTCGTCGCGGAATCCCGACGATTTCGTGAAGGCGTTGACCGTGCCGCCGACCGCATCCGAGCCATAGAGCACCGAGCCCTGGCTTTTGATCACCTCGAGGTGATCGATGGCAAGCGAATCGAGCGTGTTCCAGTATTGGACCGGCCCGCCGCGGAAAGTGGAGTTGTTGACGCGAACGCCATCGACGAGCAGCAGGTTCTGGCGGCCGGTGAATCCACGGATGAAGGGCGAGCCGTGGCCGTGCGCGGTTTTTTGCACGAGCACGCCGGGGATGTATTGCATGGCGTCGGGCAGCGTCCGGGGTGAGTGGTCGCGCAGGAAGACGGAATCGAGGGAATCCGTCGTGTAAGGCGCGGTGCTTTCCGCCTGCTCCGAGCGCGTGGCGGTCACGATGAGCGGATCTAAAACGCCTTGGGCGCACAGCGGGAAAACCCCCGCAAACAACAGAATCGTGGTCTTTTCAAACATCTGGGTAGTGGTCTTTTCAAACATCTGGGTAGGAGAACGCGCCGGACGCCCGGATTCTTAGGAGAAATTTCCCGCGGCTTAGAAATTTTCGGGCTGGCGGCTCGGATCGCGCCGGAATCCGTCCAGCAAGCGGAACTCCCCGTCCGTGACCGGATACGGGCCGGCGAATTCCAAGGCGCGCTTGTTTCCCTGGCGGGTCCGGCAGGCGTAGGCATGGCGCTCTTTCAGATAGTAGAGGATGAAATAATGCCGCTCGCGGTCGCCCGTTTCCGCCAGGAAATCCGGCAGTCCCTGCTTCGCCACGAAGACAGCGAGGTCCGGATAACCACGCGCCTCCATCTCCAGCCGCTGGTATCCGAATGACGGCGGCTCCCTCCTCACCAGCATGATCTGGTCCTTGGCCGCCGCCGACATTCCGCCCGCCCGCCAGCTATCCGCGACCGGCCCGCAGGACGTCGACAGCAGCCCGGCGACCGCCAGACCGAGGACGCGCGGCCTCCACATTTCATCAAATCGTTTCATCGTGGTTCAATTTACGCCGGGATTGCGGGCGCGATCCTTTTCCATCAACCCGCCGATGAAGCGGGTGTTTGGCCGGTTGCCCTCGGAATCGATGAAGAACGCCGTCTCCATCGGCACCAGGAATTCCACCGCGGAATTGATCCCCACCAGCCGGCCGTAAGCATCCACCACCGGCCCGCCGCTGTCGCCGGGCTGCAGCGGGATGTCGATCTTGAATTTCCGGTTGCCGGTGAAGGCCCTCTCCGGCGCGAGCGCGGTGGCGAGCTTGCCCTCGCCGGATTTGAAACCCGTCGAAATCCCGCCGTGAATCACCAGATTTCCAGCAGGCAGCCAGCGTTCCGGCGGCGTCCATTGATAGAAATAAGGCGTCTTCACCGCGATGTGCAGGAGCGCCAGATCGGCCGCCTCGGAGCGCCACACCACCCGTGCCTTCTTCGGCACCAGGCGGCCGCCTTGGCCGTAGATGAGAAAGACGTTTTTCCCATCCACCCCGGCGAGCACGTGGTCCGCGGTGAGGAAATATCCGTCCGCCGAGATCGGTGCCGCCGAGCCGCCATCCGCGTCGCCGGGAGCCTGGGAAGTCGCGAAATCCCGGCTCACCCAGCGGTCGAGATTTCCCCGCTCCGTCACCACCACCGCGCTCACCCGCTCCGCCACGATCTGCCGCGTCATCCGGCCCGGAGCGACCGTGTCCGGGGGAGGAGAAACCGCACACGACTGCATCAACCCACCGGCCAGCAACAGCCCGAACCACTGAACAAACTTATCCATCGGGACCGATAAAAACATACTTTGTCCGATTCGTCACACTCGTTTTCAAATTTCCCCCAACAATCGCCCGATCGCCCGACGGAAGGGCGAGGGCATCGCCAGCGCCAGCACCGCCTCCTCTTCCTGCCAGATTTCATCCGCCGCCGGTTTGAAATTTTTCCTCACCCCGGACCCGTCGTGCACCCGCAGCGTCACCCGGTAGCGGGTGATCGTGTAGCGATGCTCGTCGAGCACGGGCAGCTTGGAGATTTCCGCAGCCTCGCGCGTCGGCAGTTTCCACAAGCCTTCGCGCCGCTTGCCGGCCTCGCGGTGCAGTAGCAAGCGCCCCTTCCCGTCGCGCAGCCACAGCGCGTGCTCGTCCACCGCGGTGATCACCGTTTTCTGCCGCTTGACCGGCAGCGACTCCGGCTCGCGCGTCTTGCAAAACCCCGCCACCGGGCAGCCCGCACAATCCGGCACGCCCGGCCGACAAATTTTCTGCCCCAGCTCCATCAGCGCCGAGTTGTAAATCCGCGGCCGCCGCGGGTCCGCCAGCGCCTCCGCCCATTCCCACATCTGTTTCTGGCCCGACGTGTCATCCACCGGAGCGGAAAAACCCATCACCCGCGAGAGCACCCGCGCCACGTTTCCATCCACCACCGCCGACGGCAGATCATGCGCGAACGCCCGCAGCGCACCCGCCGTGTAGCGCCCCACGCCCGGCAACTTCATCAACGCCTCCAACTCCACCGGGAATTCCCCGCCATGCTCCGCGATCACCGCCCGCGCCGTTTCCCGCAGCA
>NZ_JBIKBQ010000085.1:0-19281 GCF_058122085.1 Luteolibacter sp.
CGGCTGTGTCGCCGTCGGCAATGGCGGCTTGGTGGCCAGGGGGCAGGAGGCCGGGGCGGGCGAGCAGGGCGAAGGCGTCTTTTTTCAAGGGTCGAACCCAGAGATGCTTGGGTTTCCCCGTGTCCTGATAGAAGTCGCGGCGGTGCCTTTTGAAGCCTTTGGTGAAGCCGAGTGGCAGCCAATTGGTGGCTTTGTAAAGGGTGCCGGTGTGTTCATCGGGATCGTGAAAACTCTCGGCCAGAAGGGGTTGGAAGCCATGCCGGGCTTCGAACTCGCCGCCGAGGGTGCGCAGGGACAGGGCGAGGCACTGGCTGGCGAGATTGGGGCGGCGGGCGCTGTCGATGACGTAGAAGCGCCGCAGTTGCACGATGAGTTTGAGGCGGTTGGCACAGGTCACGGCGTCCCAGCCGATGTGATTGTCGCGTTCCTTGAGGCGTTTGGCGGCTCCGCCCCAGCAGAGGACGGCGACGAGTTCGGGACAGTCCGTCTCGTTGGCGGTGCGGTAGATTCCTTGCCAGAGGACGTGTCCGGCAGGGCGTCCGGCTTTGAGATAGTGGCCTTCGTTGAGGGCCTGGCGGAGGAGGTCGATCTATGGGGTCAGTCCCCGCAGTCTCACAAAATAATTGACGTATGATGGTGTGAAGCGCAGGGTGCCCCCATGGCGAGGTCGTTGCGTTTCGAATATCCCGGGGCGATTTATCATGTGATGGCTCGCGGAGACGGCGGCAAGACGGTTTTTGAAAACAAGGACGATTGCGAGGTGTTTCTCCATCGGCTGGGAGAGGCATGCGGAAGTTGCGGGTGGCGGGTGCATGCCTGGGTGTTGATGGGCAACCACTTTCACCTGCTTCTGGAAACACCCCAGGCGAATTTGGTAGCGGGCATGAAATGGTTGCTTGGCGTTTTCAGCCAAGGCTGGAACCGCGTGCGGGGACGCAAGGGGCATGTATTCCAAGGTCGCTACAAAGCGGTGCCGGTGAGCGGGAGCGACGCAGATCGGTATTATTTCCGCATCGTGGCGGACTACATCCATCTCAATCCCGCCCGCGCGGGGCTGGCCGGTGGACGGCACGGCAAATTGGCGGACTACCGTTGGAGCAGTCTGGCGTCGTATGCGCGGGGCACGGGGCCGGAATGGCTGGAGATGGACCGCGTGCTGCAATCCTTCGAACTGGCCAAGGACGGCAGGGGCAGGCGCGCCTATGTGGCATGGCTGGAGGCGAGAGCGGAAGAGGGAGGGGAAATCGGCGAGAAGGCCCAGGCCGCCATGAAGCGTGGGTGGTATTTGGGAGAGGATACGTTCAAGGATCAGTTGCTGGGGCTGATGGAGAAACTAAACGGCGGCAAAAGAACAAGACCGCGGAGAGGCACGGCGGAAAGTTGGCGGGATCACGGCGAGAGGGATGCCGAGGACTTGATCTCGCGTTACGCTCCGGAGTTGGGCTTGCCCACGGCAAGGAAGGAATTGGAGGCCTTGCGCAAGGGGGATGAGCGTAAGGCGCTGTTGGCGGGTTTGCTGGCCGGTAAAACGACGGTGAGCCGGGAGTGGTTGGGCCAACGTCTGGGAATGGGGCATTCGGGATCGGTCAGCCGCATGTTGGGTGAGGTGAAACGAAACAAAAAACTGGGGAAACGATTGGATGAACTCGATAGTTTGTGACACTGCGGGGACTGACCCTATAACCTTCTACATCTGCGGCCCCACCGCCTCGGGAAAATCCGCGCTCGCCTTGGAAATGGCGCGAAAACTCGACGGCGAAATCGTCAACGCCGACGCATTCCAACTCTATCACGGCCTCGAAATCGTCAGCGCCGCGCCGTCCGCCGCTGAACTCGCGAGTTGGCCCCACCACCTCTATGGCGTTCTGGAGCCCACCGTCGCGGCGGACGCGCAGCTATACGTGAAGCTCGCCAAACCCGTCATCGCGGAAATCCAGGCACGCGGTAAAACTCCGGTCATCACCGGCGGCTCGGGGCTCTATCTGAAATTCCTCACCCACGGTGCCGCGCCGCTGCCCACCGCCGACGCCGCGCTCCGGGCGGAAATGGAGGCCCGCACGCTCGATGACCTCGTCGCCCAACTCCAACAACTCGATCCGTTGGAAGCCTCCCGCACCGCGCTCCAGAACCGCCGCTTCGTTTCCCGCGCTTTGGAGATCTGCATCCTCAGCGGACAAAAGGCCTCCGACCTGCGCGACGGCTGGGAGGCCAAGACCGCCGAAATCTCCTCCCAGCTTCGCGGCATCGTGATCCAGCGGACCCGGCCCGACCTGCATGCCCGGATCGCCCGCCGCACCCGCGCGATGCTCGACGGCGGCGCGCGGGAGGAGGTCGCCGCGCTGGCGGACGTTTCCACGAACTGCGAGAAAGCCATCGGCTTCCGCGAGATCCGCGCGCTTGTCGCCGGGGAAATCGACCGCGCCACCTGCGAGGATCTCATCAACGCCGCCACCCGCCAATACGCCAAGCGCCAGGAAACGTGGTTCCGCCGCGAGAAATGGCTCACCGAAGTCCGGCTTTGACCCGCCGGGATCGCTGCTCTAGACAATCCACATGAGCCGCATCCCCGGATTTCTGACCCTGTTTTTCCTGACGGTTCAAATGACGCCCGCTGCCGATGCCAGCTGGGACGAGCGGCTGGCGGGAGTATTTTCCGGACGTTTAAAGGAGATCGAAAGTGAGCTGAAAACCTTGGCTCCCAAGCTGGAAGGTCTGCCGGAAATCCCGATCGACGACCAGGGCGGCACCGGCGGCTTCGCCAGCAATCACCCGCACGCCATGCCGGAGCGCGATTCTCGATACGCGATTGAAGTCCGCTGGCCGAAAACCGCGACGGTCGATCTGGTCGCGCTGGTCCCCAGCCGGCGCTACGACGCCAGGGGCCTGGACGCCCAATACGGCATGCCGGAGAGCTTCACCGTTGAACTGATAGACACCAAGGGCGAGGTGCTCCGGAGCATCGCCCGCGAACTGAACACGGGCAGCCATCCGGTGAGAAAGGGGCATCCGTTCGTCTATCAAATCTCCCCCCCGCTCGAAGCGGCCGGCCTGAGAATTTCAGCCGATCTGCTGCATCCGGACTACGAGGGCGAGGGAAGCTTCGTCCATGCCTGGGCCGAGGTGTTCGCCTTCGAAGGCGAGCGCAACATCGCCCGCGGGAGCGAGGTCCGCGGTCTCGGCGGCTCGACACCGTCCGCGCCATGGCACTGGAGTCCGGGGTTTCTGGTCGATGGCCAGACGCCGTTAGGTTTTCCGGAGATCCCCGCCGGTGAGCACCGGAATATCGGCTGGCTTTCCGAGGGCCGGGCGAGCGCGAAGGAGTCGGCCTCGTTGACCATCGACCTCGGCGAGTCCGTCGCGGTGGACGCCGTCCGCCTGCTGCCGGCCAGAAAACCGACGTCCGACCTGCCGAGCGGATTCGGTTTCCCCAGGAAACTCACAGTCTCCGTTTCCGAAACGGACGAGTCCGCGGCCCCCGCCAACTGGCCGCT
The DNA here is from genome assembly GCF_058122085.1 of Luteolibacter sp. NCBI lineage: Bacteria > Pseudomonadati > Verrucomicrobiota > Verrucomicrobiia > Verrucomicrobiales > Verrucomicrobiaceae > Luteolibacter > Luteolibacter sp. The sequence continues at coordinate 3,492 of NZ_JBIKBQ010000085.1, forward strand.
GATCAAGGAGCACGAAATGCGAAATCCCGGCCACAATCCGGTGGAGCTCGCATTCCCGGCCGTCCGCGGCCGCTACGTTAGAATCGAAGCCGTCGAGATGTGGAAGGACTTCGAGAACTACCCCGCGTTCTTCGCATTGAGCGAGGTGGAGGTCCTATCGGGAAATCGAAACCTGGCGCTGGGCAAGGTGGTGCGCTCATCGGACGGGATGCTGAACATCATCGCCCCGGGCGGCCGCTATTGGAGCGGAGCCGCGCTCAGTGACGGCTTCGGCCCTGACGGACGCCTTGTTTCGACCCGCGAGTGGATGACTCTGCTGGACCGGCGGCTGCGGATTGAAACCCGCAGCCACGAGCTGCGCGCCGAAGCCGACCACCTGATCGCTGGCTGGCGGCGCACCGGGCAGATGGCCATCGTGATTGTCGGATTGGCCGGAGCGTTTCTCATCGTCGCCTTGCCGATCCGCTACCGCATTCATGCCAACCAAGAGCTGATCAAGGTGCGCGAGCGAATCGCCGGGGACCTTCACGACGAGGTCGGCAGCAATCTCGGCAGCATTCAGATGATCGCCGATCTGGCGGAAGGCCGGGCGGGTCCGTCGAACGAGTTGAAGCGGATCCAGCGAATCGCCGCGGAGACGGTCAGCGCCGTGCGCGACATCGTCTGGCTGCTCCGGCCGGAAGGCGACCACCGCATCGGCACGGTCGAGCATTTGCGGGAAACCAGCTCGATCATGCTGGAGACCGTGGAATGGAAATTCACGGCGAACGAGGCGGCCTGGCAGACCGAGCTTCCCGAAGACGAGACCCGTCACCTGTTTCTGTTTTTCCGGGAGGCGCTGCACAACATCATCCGCCATGCCAAGGCCTCGGTGGTGGAAATCCGCGCCGAGGCGACGGACCGTCATTTCACGCTAACCATCGCCGACAACGGCGTCGGCATCGATCCCGAGCGGCTGGAACGTCCAGCGACCCTGCGCGCGCTGCGCCAGCGGACCGAGGCGCTGGGCGCGGAACTCGGCGTCGAGACCCGGCCTGGCGAGGGCGTGCGGCTCAAGCTCACCGTGCCCTTGGAGCGAAAGTCCCGGAGACCGGCTGCTAATCCATAAAGCTTGGCTTTGCGAAAGCCCGCGAATGCGTTATCAAACTTCCCCCATGGCCTCATCATCATCCTCGAAGGAAAAACCCATCCGGCTGGTGCTCATCGAAGACCACGCCGATTTCCGCGAATCGGTGTCGATGGTTCTCGAGGAGCGCGGCGGCTATCAGTGCGTGGGCGGATTCTCCACCATGGAAGACGCACTCGAAGCGTTCCGCGGCGGGCTGGTGGCGGACCTCGTGCTGTCGGATCTCGGCCTGCCCGGCATGAGCGGCATCGTCGGCATCCGCAAGGTGCGCGAGATTTTGCCCGAAGCGCGGGTGCTGGTGCTCACCGCTTTCACCGACAAGGCCAAGGTTTTCGCCGCCCTCGAGGCCGGCGCGCACGGCTATCTGGTCAAGGCCGGCAGCGCGACGCGCCTGATGGAAACGCTGGAGGAAGTCCTCTCCGGCGGCACCCCGCTCGACCCCAAGATCGCGGGCATGATCCTGCAAACTTTCCGCCAGCTCAGCCCGATCCCCGACGCTGAATCCCTCTCCGGCCGGGAGTGCGAGGTGCTGCAACTCGCCGCCAAAGGCCTCACCCGCCAGGAAATCGCCGACGAACTCACCCTCAGCACGCACTCGGTCACCGAATACATCAAGCGCAGCTTCGACAAGCTGCACGTCCGCAACCTGCCGGCCGCCGTCAGCGAGGCGATCCGCCGCGGATTCCTGGATTTGTCCTGATCTCGGCATACCTCGCGGGTCCCGGCGCTGTCCCACTTCTTAGGGACATGACAAAAACCAGGATTTCCCGCATCTTCTCATCCGTCGAGGGGAGAGGTCCCCGGTTTCATGAAGGGATTCATGACAAACATTAGGGGGCGCATGAGTGTGCGACCCCTTTTTGTTGCCCGGATTCCGGAGGGCTTCCGGAATTGCCAACGGCCGATCAAACGCCTATCCCTCCACCCGTGGAACCGATCACATTCAGGCCCCTCTACATGGAACGCGTCTGGGGCGGCCGCGAACTCGAACGCGTCTATCAACGCACCCTGCCCGATCCCGAAAAACCCTTCGGCGAGTCATGGGAAATCGTGGACCGCGAGAAGGAACAGTCGGTCGTCGATCAAGGCCCGTGGACCGGCAGCTCGCTGCATGAGCTGTGGACGAATCACCGCGAGGAAATTTTCGGCACCGGCTTTTTCGATCACCCGCGTTTCCCCATCCTGATCAAGGTGCTGGATGCCCGCGACGAGCTCTCTATCCAAGTCCATCCGCCCGCCCACCTTGCCGCCTCGCTCGGCGGCGAGCCCAAGACCGAAATGTGGTTCATCGCCGACTGCGATCCCGGCGCGAAACTCTACGTCGGCCTGAAAAACGGCGTCACCCGCGCCGACTTCGAGCAAGCCATCGCGGACGGCAGCGTCGCGGATTGCGTCCACGCCATCACCCCGAATCCCGGCGAGTCGATCTTCATCGCCTCCGGCCGCCTGCACGCCATCGGCGCGGGATTCCTGATCCATGAAATCCAACAGAACTCCGACACCACCTACCGCGTGTTCGATTGGAACCGCCTCGGTCTCGATGGCAAGCCGCGCGAGCTCCACGTTGCCGAGTCCCTCGCCAGCATCGATTTCACCGACTTCGAGCCGGCCATGGACACGCCCGTCGGCGACACGCTCGCCAGCTGCGAGTATTTCCAAGCCGACCGCAAATCCCTAGCAGCGGGGGAAACCATCGCCAATCCGCGCGACGACCGGTTTTCCATCCTCTCCATCGCCGATGGCCAACTGGAGAGTGAAGGCGGCCGCCGCTTTGGAAAAGGCAGCTTCATCCTGCTGCCCCGCGACGCCTCGCCGTTGAAGGCGCTGGAGAATTCCACCGTCCTGCAAATCACCCTGCCGCGGTGAAAAAACCGCGCTGGCCGGCTCCCGCGCACAAGTCGCTTGATTCCCTCCGCACGATTCTATTTCCTCGCGCCATGCGCATTCTCCTCACTACCTGCAGCTACCAAGACACTCCCGGTCCTCACCACCCACTGATGGAGTCCCAAGGCTGGGAAGTCGTCCGCGAACGCGGGCCACTCACCGAAGACCGCATGCTGGAGCTCGCCGGAGACTTCGACGCCTTCCTCTGCGGCGACGACGCCATCACCCGCGCCGTCATCGAGAAATCCCTGCCGCGCCTCAAGGTCATTTCCAAATACGGCATCGGCCTGGACAAGATCGACATCCCGGCCACCAAGGAGTTGAAAATCCCCGTGCTCTTCACCCCCGGCGTGAACCACACCACCGTAGCCGAGCACACCTTCGGCCTGCTCATCGGCATCACCAAGCACATCGTCACCACCGCCGCCGCCGCCCGCAAGGGCGAGTGGCTGCGCCTCACCGGCCATGAGATCGCGGAGAAAACCATGGGCATCATCGGCCTCGGCCGCATCGGCAAGGAAGTCGCCATCCGCGCCAAGGCCTTCGGCATGCCGATCATCGCATTCGACCCCTACTGGGATGAGAAATTCGCCGCCGAATACGGCGTGAAACGCTGCGCTTCGATGGACGAGGTGCTCACCCAGTCCGACGTCGTATCCCTGCATTGCAATCTATCCGATGAAACCCGTGGCATGATCCGCACCGAAAAAATCGCGGAAATGAAGGACGGCGTTGTCATTCTCAACTGCGCCCGCGGCGAAATCGTCGAGACCCCCGACATGGTCGCCGCTCTCCACAGCGGAAAAGTCGGCGGCTACGGTGCCGATGTCCTCGACATCGAACCCCCGCCCGCTGACCACCCGCTGCTCTCCGCGCCGAACTGCGTCATCACCCCGCACATCGGCTCGCGGACCTTTGAAAGCGTCCCGCGCCAGGCGATGAAATCGCTGACCAACCTGATCAACGCCCTCAAGGGCGAAGGCGAATGCAATTGCGCCAACGGCGTGATTTGAGCGCGTCTCCCAGCTCCTCAGCCTCCCCAGGCCAGCCGTTCCCATCGACCTCTTGAAGCGCCCGTTTGAAACCGGGAATCCAGAGACCTTCGCGAGCGATTTGCTCGCCATCGCGGGGATACTCCTCGCGGTCCAGGATTTCCTCCGCGATGTGGAAGCAGGCCCAGGCGCGCCATGACCGGATTTCCGCCTGCGGGCCGCTCATCCGGCTGGCGAGGTGTTGGAAATGACGGACCGGATTCCCCAGATAGCCGCCGTCTCCGGTAGATGCCATTTCGAGAATCCAGACCAGCGCGCGGTAGGGCGTCGGGTTGGTCCGCAGCACCGGGTCGCCGCCAGACAAGTCGGCCATCCAGGATTTATTGAGCTGGAGAATGGCTTGGGCGGGTTTCCCGACGCGCCACTGGGACTGCGCGAACCGCAGCGCGTCCAGATAGAACTTCGCGCCCTTCGCCTCGCCGTGGCGGCGGGTGAGCGAGAAATCATGAATTTCCGTCACTGCGGGCAGCCACGGGCAGGCGGGATTCAGAAAATTTGGAGGATGCGTGTCGATGCGACAAACGGGTAATTGAATTCCAGCCGAATCTCAACCTCTTCACGCTTGCATCTCATCTTGGATCGTCAATTCTCGCCGCCCCATGAGCAATCGTTTAGAAGGAAAAGTCCTCGTCGCACAGGGTGGCGGCCCCACTCCCGTAATCAACCAGAGCGTCGTCGGCGTGGCCTTGGAGGCCCGCAAGTTCAGCCAGGTAACCTCCATTTACGGCGCCGTCCACGGCGTCCGCGGGATCATCGATGAGAACTTCGTCGATCTCACCCGCGAGACCACCCACAACCTGGAGCAGGTCGCCGGCACGCCGTCGTCCGGACTGCTTTCCACCCGCGACAAGCCGGATGAAGATTACTGCGCCCGGATGTTCAAGGTGATGCAGGCGCACGACATCCGCTACTTTTTCTACGTCGGCGGCAACGACTCGTCCGACACCGTCCGCATCGTCAACGAGCAGGCCAAGGAGGCGAATTACGAACTGCGTGCGATCCACATCCCGAAGACGATCGACAACGACCTCGAGGAAAACGACCACTGCCCCGGCTTCGGCTCGGCGGCGCGCTTCGTGGCGCAGGCGTTCTCCGGCGTGAACCTCGACAACCGCGCGCTGCAAGGCGTTTACATCGGTGTCGTGATGGGCCGCCACGCGGGATTCCTCACCGCCGCCTCCTCGCTCGCGCAGAAGTATGTCGATGACGGCCCGCACCTGGTTTATGTGCCGGAGCGCCATTTCAGCATGGAAAACTTCCTCGCCGACGTGGACCGCGTCTATCAAAAGCACGGCCTCTGCACCATCGCCGTTTCCGAAGGCATTTCCGATCCCGACGGCACCGCGATGATCACCAAGCTGCTCGGCACCGAGGAGCGCGATTCGCACGGCAACATCCAGCTCTCCGGCACCGGCGCGCTCGGCGACCTGCTTTCCAACGCGATCCGCAAGAGCCTGGGCATCAAGCGCGTGCGTTCCGATACTTTCGGCTACCTGCAACGTTCGTTCATGGGCATCCAGTCGGACCGCGACGCCCGCGAGGCCCGCGAAGTCGGCGAAAAAGCCGTGCAGTTCGCGATGTGGGACAACGTCGATGGCTCAGTGGTGATCCGCCGCCCGGTGCTCAACTACAGCGTGGACTACGAACTGGTGGACATCAAAAAAGTCGCCGGAAAAACCCGCCACATGCCTGATAGCTTCATCAACGCGGATGGCAACGGCGTGACCGAGGATTTCAAGAACTACTGCCGCCCGCTGCTGGGAACGCATATTCCGGAGCCGCACCGCCTGCGCGCGCCGAAGGTCGCGAAGATCCTCCACAAGTAAAACTGGAGCGCGAAATCTTCAGTCCATCTCGACGCGGTAGCGCGGGATGGACTTGTCGATTTCCAAGCTCCAAGCATCGATTCCGCCGCGGAGGCCGTAAGTTTCATTCAATCCGTGGCCTCGGAACCACGCCACCTGGTCGAGCACGTTCTGCCCGCTGTGGTCGTATAGCAGAATCCGGGTTCCGGGATCTCCGGCGAAGAGCTGCTGTTGGAGTTCCTGGGTGAAAAACTCCGAACTGGAAATCACCACCGCCTCGTGCTCCTCGCGCGTGCGGAGGTCGATGAGACGCAGCCCGGAAATTTGTTCTTTCGCCACGGCCGGCTCCATCCACATCGCGGAATCGTGGACGTGGCTGGCGAGCAAATGCGCGAGCGCCTCGTCCGCCGGGATTTCCGAGCGGGCACAAAGTTCCGCGAGGGTTTCCTCGTTGGAAAACGCACAGCTCTGGCAGCCGCCGAGGTGGTAGCGCGCGAAAATGGCCCGCTTGGCGCCAGGCAGGGTTTCGAGAATCACGCCCATCGGCGAGTCGGTGGAAAGATCGGCGGCAGCTTGCATCGCCGGCAACCTAGCCGCCCCGCCGGCGAAAACAACCTTATGATCCCGCCCCTTTTTTGGCGAGAAACGCCGCCTCTTCCTCGTGCGAGTGGATTTGCAGCAAGACCTGCACCCCGCGCGTCGCGGCGGCGGCTTTCAGAACATTGCGGATCGCCGCCGCCGTGTGCCCTTCCCTGCCGATCAGCAGCAGCACGTCTTTTTTCACCAGCACGAGTTTGAATCGCAGCCCGGTCGGCCCCATTTCGGTGACCTTGATCTGCGCGTGGTCCGGCTCGTCGATCAAATTCACGGCCACGTATTGCAGGAAGTTTTTCAGCCGGACGATGATCGCCTGCATTTCGTCCCGGCTGATGCTCGGGGCCATTGGCGCGGTGGGCGAAGCGCTTCTGAAATCCCAGTCCATCACCTTGTAACTGGCAGTCCGCTTGAGGAAACTGATCACATCGACCTCTTGGTTCGCCACTTTTCTCACCGCGAGCAAGGCCGCCCGGAAATCCCATTCCATCACCCGAATCCTCCCCAAGCGACTCAGGGAACGGGAGATTTCAAGTTCCTTGATCTCCGTGTTCAAGAGGCCCATGAAATCCCAGTCGGTGACTTGGATTTCTCCCAGCTGCTTGAGGGAACCGGCGATTTTGGAAACATGATTCGGCATGAATTTCGCCCGCAGCTTAGACCGTGAAAAACCCGCCGCTCAAACCTAATTTCCAAATCCATGGACGGCGTCATGGTCCGGCCGCCACACCTGCCGCCTATTTTACGCTGTTTCCAACCCGCCATCGGTGACATAAACTCCCCGCATGCCGAGGGAACGCGATCCGGACGAACCGAAAATCTACTTTTTGCCGAACTTGATGACGGCGCTGAATCTGGCCTGCGGATTTTTCGCGGTGGTGATGATCGTCGTCGGACTCATCGAGGTGCAGAGAAGATCCGGCGAGGTCAAACTGCCCGACAAGGAGTATTACGAAATCTCCAAGCGCTATTACGAATACGCGATCCTGCTGATTTTCGGCTCCTGCCTGTTCGACCTGCTCGACGGCCGGCTGGCGCGGCTCGGCGGCCAGGAATCCCCCTTCGGCCAGCAATTCGACTCGCTCGCCGACATCATTTCCTTCGGCATGGCCCCGGCGATGCTGCTTTCCCGCGCGGTGCTTTTCCCGCTGGGCAACACCGGCTGGGCGATCGCGCTGATCTATCTGGTCTGCGGCGCGATGCGGCTGGCGCGGTTCAACTGCCTCGCCGCCCTACCGAAAAAGCCCGGCGCTTCCACCGATTTCCGCGGCCTGCCGATCCCGATGGCCGCCGGATTCATCGCCTCGCTGACCTTTCTGCTGATCGACCTTTACAAGAACGACCACGAGCTCGGGATGTGGAAATATATTCTTGCAGGCGCCATGCTGGGGCTTTCCCTGCTGATGATCAGCGACATCCGCTACCCGAGCTTCAAGAAAGTCGGCTTCCGGACCCGCGGCACCTTCGGTGCGATCGTCACCGCCGTGCTGCTCATCTACGTCACGGTGCAGTTCCGCTACGTGATGCCGGTGGTGCTGTTCAGCATCTATCTGCTTTATGGAATGATCCGGCCGTGGATTTCCCAGCGTTTGAGAAAGGAAATCGAAGTGGAATCGGACGGCGAGGACGAATCCGCGCCCGCTGAAACGAGCAAAGAAGTCTAGCATGGACGCTCCGAAACGCCGCCCGCCGTGGGTCACCTTCCTGCTCGTTCTGCTGCCGCTGTGGCTGGTCGCATCCGGTGCCGGCGCGCTTTGGTATTATTTCCACCGGGAGAAAAAGCAGGCGCTCGTCGAGCAGGAGCGGTTCGTCCAAGCCGTCTCGGCTCCCCTGTTGGCGGATGATCTGCGGAAAATCGTCGAAATCATCGGCGAGCGGAACGCGTCCTCGGAGACCGCCGCCGCGAATCTTTCCCGCACCGCCTCGATGGTCGAAGGCCTGCTCGGTCCGTCGAACACCGGCTACCCGGTCCGCCGGACGAACGGCCCCGGGAAATGGCCGATTCTCCAAGTCACCCTCGCCGGGAAAAATCCGGCCGCGCCCGCCGTCTGGGTGCTCACTTCCTACGACAGCCGCGCCGGATCGCGCGGTGCCGAGGCGAATGCCAGCGGCCTCGCCGCCACCCTCGCCGCCGCCCAGGCGCTCGCCCGCGACAAACCGAATTGCCCAGTGCATTTCGTCTTCCTGCCCCACGCGAACGACTTGGACTCCCCCGTCCTCGAGACGGCTGCCAAATTTGCCGAGCTGGCGAAATCGCCCAAGACCATTCTCTGCGTCGAGTCGATGGGCGCGGGCGAACCACTGTGGCTCAGCTCCCGAGACGTCACCGCCGCGCCGCTCAACCTCGTCTCCGGCCTCGGCGCGGTTTACGGCGCGGAAGTCATTTGCCTCGGGGAAGACACCGACTTGGCCAGCACGCTTTTTCAAATGAACTTGCCCGCCGTCCGCGTTGCGACCCGCCCGCTGCTGCTCCCCGACGAGGCGGACGAAAAGCTGCCGTTTGCCCCGACCGTCGCCGCATCCACCGGCCGCCTGATCGAGTTGATCCGCCGCTGCGCCGCCAAGTAGATCAAGATTCCCGGTTGCAGAAATCCCGACGCGGTCCAAAATCTAATTCTCACACGAAATCGCACGGGTCCTCCCACCGATTCCTCCCCACTTTCTTCCATGCACCCCACCGACCTCGACCCTGCCTTCATTTCCCACGCCCCCGGCTATTGGTCGGACGAATCCACGGAAAACTGGGATGACCACCGCTGGCAGCTCAGAAATCGCGTCGATTCCCTCGCGGATCTCGAACTGCGGCTGAACCTGACCGACGAGGAACGCGCCGGCGTCCTGCTCGCCGGCACCAAGCTCGCGATGTCGATCACGCCGCACTTTTTCAATCTCATCGACCGCGATGACCCGGACTGCCCGATCCGCCGCCAAGTGATTCCGCGGATTGAGGAAGGCTGGAACGCGCCCGAGGAAATGGCCGATCCGTGCGGCGAGGATTCCCACATGCCCGTCCCCGGCCTCGTCCACCGCTACCCGGACCGCGTCCTGTTCCTCGTCACCGACCGCTGCGCCTCCTACTGCCGCTACTGCACCCGCTCGCGGGTGGTTTCCGGCGTCGGCGAGCAACACCTTGAAACCCAGTGGGAAATGGCTTTCAAATACCTCGAAAAACACAGCGAGGTTCGCGACGTCCTGCTTTCCGGCGGCGATCCCCTGCTCTTCTCGGATGACCGCCTCGATAAAATCCTCACCCGCCTGCGGTCTATTCCGCACCTCCAATTCATCCGCATCGGTTCGCGGATTCCGATTTTCCTGCCCCAGCGGATCACTCCGGAGCTGTGCACGATGTTGAAAAAACACCACCCGCTTTTCATCTCCATCCACTCGAACCACCCGCACGAGCTCACCACCGAGGTCCGCGACGCGCTCGGCCGCCTCGCCGACGCCGGCATCCCGCTCGGCAACCAAAGCGTCATGCTCCGCGGCGTGAACGACAGCGTGGAAATCCAAAAGGCGCTCGTCCAGAAGCTCCTGATGTGCCGCGTGAAGCCGTATTATCTCTACCAGTGCGACCTCATCAACGGCTCGTCCCACCTCCGGACGCCCGTCGCGGAAGGCGTGGCGGTCATCGAGGGCCTGCGCGGCCACACCACCGGCTACGCCATCCCGCAGTTCGTCATCGACGGCCCCGGCGGCGGCGGGAAAATCCCGATCAACCCGAATTACGTGGTGGATACCGCGTCCGGGAAAGTCACCCTGCGGAATTTCGAGGGCGAAATTTTCGAATATCCCGATCCCACGCCGATCCCGAAAGCGGATTTCGAGCGCCTTCACCAAGAAGCGCTCAGCCGCTCGATTTGATCCGCGGAGGAAAGCAGGATTGACAGAATTCTGTCCATGTGAGACCGATATCGCATGCAAACCATCAATTATACCGACGCCCGGAACCAACTGGCAGGCCTCATGGAAACAGCCTCCCGCGACCGGGAACCGATCACCATCACCCGTAACGGTGCGGGTAAGGTGGTCTTGCTGGCCATTGAGGAATACGAGGCGATGGAAGCGACGCTGCACCTCTTTTCCACCCGGGCCAACACGGACCAGATCCAACAAAGCCTCGCGGACTATGACGCGGGGAAAATCCAAGAAGGCGAGCTATGCGACTGACCTGGTTGCCCAACGGCTGGAAGGACTACCTTTATTGGCAGGAAAATGACAAGAAAATCCTCCTGCGGGTCAATGACGTCATCAAGGACACCCTTCGGAATCCGTATTCCGGGATCGGTAAACCGGAACCACTCAAAAACAACCTCAAAGGCTGGTGGTCGCGCCGCATCACTCAAGAGCACCGTCTCATTTACAAAATCGAAGCGGAAAGCCTGCTGATCATGCAATGCCGCTTCCATTACGACGGCTGAATTCTCCGCGATTTGATCTGCGGCCCATTCCGCTTGCGCTCACGGTCCGGCGTCCTAGCATCCAGCGCTTTCCAAAGCTCTGTCGCTCACCGCTCCCATGAATCGCATTTTCGTCGAAAAAAAAGCCGGACACAACGCCGAAGCCCGCCACCTGCTGCACGACCTCCACGAGTCGCTTGTGCTGCCCGGCCTCACTGATATCCGCATCGTCCAACGCTATGACTGCGACGGACTTACCGACGAGGAATTCAGCTCCGCCGCGCGCCTGATCCTGTCAGAACCGCAGGTTGATTCCATTTCGAAAACCCTCTCCATCGCGGACAACGAAACCGCCTTTGCCGTCGAATTCCTCCCCGGCCAGTTCGACCAGCGCGCCGACTCCGCCGCGCAATGCGTCCAGATCCTGACCGGCAAGGAGCGCCCCGCCGTCTTCTCCGCCAAGGTCATCCTCCTGGCCGGCACGCTTTCCGCCGACGAAATCACCCGCATCAAGAATTTCGTCATCAACGCCGTGGACTCCCACGAAGTCCCCGTGGCGGCGATCACCGGTCGCCGCGAACCCGCTTCCCCGCCCGACGTCGCCATCCTCGCCGGCTTCGCCACCCAAAACCCCGCCACTCTCCGCGCCGACCTCGGCCTCGCGATGTCCGCCGAGGACGTGACGTTCTGCCAAGCCTATTTCCGCGACGAGGAAAAGCGTGACCCGAGCCTCACCGAGCTCCGGATGCTCGACACCTACTGGTCCGACCACTGCCGACACACGACTTTCCTCACCAAGATCGACAAAGTGACCTTCGGCGAAGGCACCGAACCCGTCCAGCGCGCCTGGCAGAGCTATCAGGAAACCCGCAAAAGCCTCGGTCGTGAGGACAAACCGGTCACGCTCATGGACATCGCCCTCATCGGCATGCGCGAGCTGAAAAAATCCGGCGAGCTCGACAACCTCGAAGTCTCCGAAGAAGTCAACGCCGCCTCGATCGTCGTCCCGGTTTCTATCGACGACCGCCCGGAAGAAGAGTGGCTCGTCATGTTCAAAAACGAGACCCACAACCACCCCACCGAGATCGAACCCTTCGGCGGTGCCGCCACCTGCCTCGGCGGCTGCATCCGCGATCCGCTTTCGGGACGTTCCTATGTCTATCAGGCAATGCGCGTCACCGGTGCCGGCGACCCGCGCACGCCGTTTGCCGAAACCCTTCCCGGCAAACTCCCACAGAAAAAAATCTGCCAGGTTGCGGCAAAAGGTTACTCGTCCTATGGCAACCAGATCGGCCTCGCCACCGGCCAGGTCGCGGAAGTCTATCACCCCGGCTACGTCGCCAAGCGCATGGAAATCGGCGCGGTCGTTTCCGCCGTCCCGCGCTCCCACGTCTTCCGTGGCTCCCCTGCCCCGGGCGACGTCATCCTGCTCATCGGCGGCCGCACCGGCCGCGATGGAGTCGGCGGTGCCACCGGTTCCTCGAAGGAACACACCGACACCGCTTTGGAAAATTCCGCGGAAGTCCAGAAGGGCGACGCCCCCACCGAGCGCAAAATCCAGCGCCTCTTCCGCAACCCGGAACTCACCCGCAAAATCAAGATCTGCAACGACTTCGGCGCGGGCGGCATCTCCGTGGCCATCGGGGAAATCGCTCCGTCACTGGAAATCAACCTCGACGCCGTTTCCAAGAAATACGACGGCCTCGACGGCACCGAACTCGCGATTTCCGAATCTCAGGAACGCATGGCGATCTGCGTCGATCCTTCCGAGATCGACTATTTCATCACCGAATCCGACAAGGAGAACCTCGAGTGCAAAAACGTCGCCAACGTCACCGACAGCGGCCGCCTCATCATGACTTGGCGCGGCAAAACCATCGTCAACCTCTCCCGCGCCTTCCTCGACACCAACGGCGTCCAACTGACCGCGAAGGTCCACGTGGCGGCGATCATCGGTCGCCAAGCCCCCATCTCTTCCGCTGCCCCACTGATCACTCATCAGTTATCTTCCCTCAACATCTGCTCCCAAAAAGGCCTCGGCGAGATCTTCGACGGCTCCGTCGGCGCAGGCACCGTGCTGTGGCCCTTCGGCGGTGACCGGCAACTCACCCCGCCCGACGCGATGGTCGCCAAGCTTCCGCTGCTGGAAGGCGACACCGACGTCTGCACCTATATGAGCTGGGGTTTCAACCCGGAAATTTCCTCGTGGTCGCCCTTCCACGGCGCGCTCTACGCCGTCACCGAATCCGTCTGCAAAGCCGTCGCCGCCGGCGCGCAACTCACCGACATCCGGCTCACGCTTCAGGAATATTTCCCGAAACTCGGCAACGACGCCACCCGCTGGGGCCTGCCCTTCGCCGCGCTACTAGGGGCCTATCAGGCGCAGCACGGGCTCCGCCTCGCCGCCATCGGCGGCAAGGACTCGATGTCCGGTTCGTTCAACGAGCTCGACGTGCCGCCGACGCTCGTCTCCTTCGCGCTCGCTCCCGGCAAAGCCAGCCTAGCGATTTCACCGGAGTTCAAACAAGCGGGATCGGCGGTCTCGCTTGTGGAAATTTCCCGCGATGCGGATCACCTGCCGGATTTCGCCGAGCTCAAGCAAGTCGCCGCCGCGCTGCATGAGCTGAATGAGGAAAGAAGAATCCTCGCGCTCCACCACATCGGCCAGGCCGGCATCGCCGCCGCGTTGGCGAAGATGGCGTTCGGCAATCACATCGGCGCGGAGATCAACACGACCCTCGACCTCGCGCGCGAACGCTACTTCGCCTTCCTGATCGAGCACACCGAGCCGCTGCCGGTCGAATTCAGTTCTGTGGAAATCGGCCACACCACCGAAGTCGGCACGCTCGTCCTCAACAGCGAGGTCCACACCCTCACCGAACTCCAAACTGCTTGGGAACAAACCCTCGAACCCATCTATCCCACCAAGCCGGAAGAGATCGGAGATCAGAGATCAGAGATCAGAGATATCCCACTCTTCTCTTCCAATCCAAAATCCAAAATCAACAACCTGTCCGTCGTAGCCTCGGCGAAGTCGGATCATCAATCGTCAATCCACCCCAAGGTCATCATCCCCAGCTTCCCCGGCACCAACAGTGAATACGATTCCGCCAAAGCCTTCCGCGAAGCCGGAGCCGACGCGGAAATCCTGGTATTCCGCAACCTAACCGCAAAGCACATCGAGGAATCCCTCACCGCGCTCGCCGCGCAAATCCGCAGCTCGCAGATCCTGATGTTCCCCGGCGGTTTCAGCGCGGGCGACGAACCCGACGGCTCCGCGAAATTCATCGCCACCATCATCCGCAGCCCGCGCGTGGCGGACGCGATCATGGACCTGCTCAAAAACCGCGACGGCCTCATCCTTGGCATTTGCAATGGCTTCCAAGCCCTCGTCAAAACCGGCCTCGTCCCCTACGGCGAGATCCGCGACGCCCACGCCGATGCTCCCACGCTCGTCCACAACAGCATCGGCCGTCACATTTCCTGCTACGCCCGCACCCGTGTCGTCAGCCAGCTTTCCCCGTGGCTGACGGACTGTGAGATCGGCGACATCCACCGCGTCCCGGTCTCCCACGGCGAGGGTAAATTCTTCGCCAGCCCGGAAATCACCGCCGCGCTCGCCGCCAGCGGCCAGATCGCCACCCAGTATTGCGATGCCGACGGCGCACCTTCCATGGACATCGCCATCAACCCGAACGGCTCGCTCGCCGCCATCGAAGGCATCACCAGCCCATGCGGCCGCGTCTTCGGTAAAATGGCCCACACCGAACGCAGCGGCACGCAAGTCGCCAAGAACATCCCGGGCACCAAGCACCAGCCGATCTTCAAGGCGGGCGTCGCCTACTTTGGCTGAACCTGTCACGGATACGGCAACCCGACACGAGATGTTGACCCCCTAAACCCGTGAAGACGGCAGGAGCCCCATCCAAATTCATTACAAAGTGACATTACAAAGTGACAGACAAATAATAATTATCGGCAGCAAGGATTTTGTGAACGAGGCCTTTGCGAGCGCAAGGAATCGATTTGGTCCAAAGCGCAAAGATGGCGCGAGGAAGCTGAAGGGCGGAGGCTCGGCCGCAAGCGGAACGCTGTGGAGCGCACGGGATCTGCGGAAGGGAATCCTTGAATCATGAGGGTGGATGCCTCAATCTCCCTGCGAAGCGAATGAAATTGACCGGGAATCCCACGCTTTACCTCTTCACCGGATCCAACGGCGCTGGCAAAACCACCTTCGCACGCGCCTACCTCCGCCAGCTCGATCCCATCCCGCGCTTCCTCAACGCCGACGAGATCGCCCGCGGCCTCTCCCCTCTCGCCCCCAAAAACTCGCCGTCAAAGCCGGCAAACTCCTGCTCCACGAAATCCAAGGCTGCTTGGAATCCGGCCTCTCCTTCGGTCTCGAAAGCCCCCTCAGCGGCACCACCCACGCCAAGCTGCTCCAACAGGCCAAATCCCTCGGTTTTCAAATCGAGATCCACTACCTCTGGATTCCCACTCCAGCCCTCGCCATCCGCCGAATCGCCCAACGCGTCAAAATGGGAGGACATTCAGTTCCAGAGTCCGATGTGAAACGCCGATTCTCACGCAGTCTAAACAACTTCCTGGAAATCTACGCCGCACTCGCCGACGGCTTGACCTTTCGAAACAACAGCGTCCAACCTGCATCCTTGCTTTTCGACTCCGCAAACTCCACTCTTCAACAAGTCAAAGACTTCCTACGCCAATGAAACCGTCGAAGACCACTCCTGCCCCAAAAGAGCAGCCCGCATTCATTGTCCGCGGCCAAGCCGCCGCCAAAGCCATGAACGGGTGTGAAAATCCGAAATATCAAGGCTTTGGTGCCCTTCAAGGGGTATGTCGTTACGGGAATCAACTTCGAGGAAATCGGTGCCCAAATCAACCTCGATTTTGACAAGCGCTCCGGACCGA
>NZ_JBIKBQ010000086.1:0-19148 GCF_058122085.1 Luteolibacter sp.
CCGCCGAAACCGTCGAACCTGACATCACCGTCAAGGGCGACAGCACGCATTTGTTCAAGAAGATCGCCGGCGACACCATCGAGTTGAATCTCACCATCGAGCCCGGCAGCGCCAAGGAGTTCGGAGTCAACGTGTTTTGCGCCGCGAATGGCACGGGATTCCCCATTACCATCCAGACCGAAAGCAAGAAGCTGGCTATCGGCAAGATCGCCGCCCCGTTCGAGCTCAAGCCGGGTGAGGCGCTCAATCTGCGCGTCTTCCTCGATAAGGGCATGGTCGAGGTGTTTGCCAACGACCGGCAGGCGGTCGTCTATATGCAGCCGCACAATGCGGACGATGTCGGCGTCAGCCTCTTCATCAAAGGCGGCGATATCGCGGTGAAAAATGTGAGAAGCTGGAAGATGAAGTCGATCTATCCTGCGGGAAAGCCAAAGGAAAATAACCAAGCGACGGAGGAACCCGTAAAAGGCACGTCTTCTGCAGATGGAACAATGCTGCGCGATAAGACCTTGGTCGCCTGGGTGCGCCTCGCCGATCTGGTCCAAACCGGCTCCGGAGTGCTCGCAATTCAGGATGGCGATGAATTTGACGCCATCACCTTTGGGGAACGGGCCGCTGGCCGTTGGATGGCCGGAAGCCAGAATTTCAGCCGCACCCAAAGTCCCGCAGAACAACAGTCGCTTGCTCAGGAAGCCGCCACCCCCGACCAGTGGCTGCAAGTCGCTGTCGTGTATCGCGGGAAGCAGATAGAAATCTGGCGCGACGGGCACCGCTACGCCGCCTACGAAGCCGCCAACCAGCAAACCTATCCGGCCAAGAGCGATCTCTATCTCGGGCTGCGGTGCTTGGTTGGCCAGCAGCACGGATATCTCAAAGGCGCGATCGATGAGGCGCGCATCTATGACACGGCTCTGGATGGCGAGGCCCTCGCGCAGCTCAAGCCCGGCGTCCTCACTGTGCCCAAACCGCTCGGATGGTGGACCTTTGACGGGGGAAGCGTCAAGGATGGGATGGGCCATTATCCGGACGCGCGACTCATCGGCACGGCCAAGATCAAGGACGGCGCGCTGGTTCTTGACGGCCAAGGCTATGCGCACGTCTCACACTGGCCGCCCACGGTGCAGGCGGGTTTCTTTACCCCCTCCCGGAAGGGCCAGATATGGGATACCTGGGCGTATTTCCACGAGGGCAGGTATTACCTGTATTACCTCGCCGGACATTTCAACAGATGGGATGGCCACGAGCTGGCTCTCTCCGATGACGGCGTCCACTGGAAAGAGCAGGGCGTGCTGATCAAGCCCCGCGCGGGCGTGACGTGGATGGGAACCGGCCACATCTGGAAGTCGCCTGACTTTGGCCGGAACCACACCTGGGTGATCAACTACTCCGAGTGGTTTGGGGACAAGCAGGATATCATGTTCGCAACGTCCACGAATCTGCTGGACTGGACCAAGGTTGACGAGAAGCACAGGTTCGTCCAGGACACGCGCTGGTACAAGGAGAAGGGGCGCTGGGATTGCATCGATACGGTCGTGCGTCCCGACGGCAGCTTGTACGGGTACTTCACGGCTGATCCGGACCCCGCCAAGGTGCCGTACCGTCCCTGCGGATTCGGTTTCGCCGAGAGCAAGGACGGCATCACCTGGACCGCACTTCCGCCAATAGAAGGCGATATCAGCGGAGAGTTTGGTGGTATCCAGAAGATTGGCGAGAAGTACTACATCATCATCAGTGAAGGACGCGTGGCGGTGGGCGAAAAACCGGAAGGGCCTTTCTATTCACAGAAGAAGAACCCAAATGTCTTCGGGCGCGGCTGTGACATCTATTTTCCACGTTTCTTCCACAACGCGCCGGGCGGGCCGCTGGTCAATCACTTCTACCAGAACGGGCCGGTCCATGCGGCGCCATTGAAGGCTGTGGATGTTGACCGCGACGGTATTCTCCGTTTGAAGTGGTGGAAGAACAATGACGGGCTGAAGGCAAATCCCGTCAAGATCGGCCTGGTTCCTGCCGGCGAGGGATATTTTCCGTCGCTGAAGATGCTGGATTGGAAACCTGATCCCGCCAGGACGACCGTCATCGAGGGGACGATTGTAGGGGCGGCAGCCGGGACAGGTGATGCTGTCAGTCCCCGGATCTTCTTTGACCAGGGTGGAGGAAAAGGCCAGGGTCTTGTCTTTTCCAAAGATGAGGTGGCGTTCGGAAACATCGATGCTGCCAGCGGTGAATTCAAGCCGGCGCAGACGTCTGCTCGCGGCATGGAATTCGGGGCGGAGGCCAGGTTTCGCCTTCTCATCAGGGAGGACATGATCGAGCTGTATGTGAATGATTACCTGATGAACCTTAAACGGGTTTCTTATAATGGCCGGATTGGGTTCATGGCTGCCGACCGGCAGGGCGCTTTCAAGGATATCAGCGTGTGGCAGAGCAAGTAGGTTCCAACAAATTAATGTGGATTTCACGCTTCGCCTTGCTCTTCAAGGAGCGGACGGGGGTGGCTCCGGTCAAGTTCCTCGAAACGCGCCGCATCGAGAAGGCGAGGCATATCCTGCTTACCACCGACCTGCCGGTCCAACAGGTCGGGCTGCAAGCCGGGTTTCCAAGGTGGAAGGAAACAGCCGGGACGCGGCAACAGCGGCGTTTTCCTGATGGGCCAGACCGAGGTGCAGGTGCTCGATAACCAAAAGGGTGAGGTCCTGCAAATGCGCGACGCCGTGCATTATCTCGTTCGTTTCAAGTTCCTGCCAGACGCCTTGCCGGCGAAACCCGAGATCGACAAGATCATCAAGGACAGCGGCTGGGAGCCTAAGAAATAAGATTCACATCAAGCAGGCACGAAGCGCAGCTCCACTTTCCGACCGAGAGCGGCGGCCGCTTTTCCGAGGCTGGCCACAGTGAGTGAGGGGTTTGAGGGATCGAACATCCGGTCCAGCGAGGCGCGGCTGGTTTTCATGCGCGAGGCCAGTTCGGTCTTGGTGACGTGCTCCTGCCGTGATCCTTCCATGTCTCGGTAGTAAATCGCATAGGGAAATCTGGACGAAAGAGCGCGGAAGTAACCCGAATGAATCCGATGTTCGCCAAAATAAACGCTGAGCCGCCGGATTTCGGCGATGATCGAATCCCTGAAATACAGACCGACGCCGTCTTCGATCGCGTTGTAGAAATCGATTCCTCGCTCAATATCGGAAGCCGCTTCCGCGAGAACGAGCACCTTCTTTTTCATCGGCTCATCAAGCGGGCTTGGAGCTCATCCACCGAAAGCCAGGTCGCCTTGCCAGATTCGATGATTTCGGAACGTTCGGCTAAAACCTTGCCGTGCCAATTGGGCGATGGATAGTCGATTCCTTCTTTTGAAAAGGATTCCCACAGCAGTTCCATAGCTTCGACCCGCTCACTGGATGACATTCGGGAAATTTGCTCCATCGCCAACATGGGGTGAAGCTACTTTGTAGTTTGGTTACAATCAAGCCTCCAAACACCACTCCAAAAACTTTGCGCCCCTCCGCACCCTTTGCGCCTTTGCGGTTAACTCTTCCTCCTTCAATCTCCCCGCATGTCCGCCCCGCTCAGCCGCAAGAATCTTCCCGCAAATCCCACCCCGGACGACATCCTCGCCAACATCGCCCTCCGCGACGGCGCTTCCGCCCCGGTGGACGACGTCATCATGGACGAGTTCCACTACTACTCCGACCACTCGCGCGGCGCCGCCTGGCAAATCCCGCTCCTGACATTGCCGCGCGCCCGCTTCCTGCTGATGTCCGCCACCCTCGGCGACTCGTCGTTTTTCTCCAAACAACTCACCGCGCTAACCGGCGCGCCCACCACCCTCGTCCAGTCCGACCAACGCCCGGTCCCGCTCGAATTCGAATACTCCACCACCCAGCTCCAGGAAAAAGTCGCCGAACTCAACGAGCAGGGCCGCTCCCCCGTCTATTTCGTCCACTTCACCCAAAACGCCTGCGCCGACACCGCCCGCGACCTGCTCTCCACCAACTTCTGCACCAAGGAGGAAAAACACGCCATCGCCCGTGTTTATCGATCCCTTGAAAAATCGACTTCATTTCTCGAGCTGGTGTGCTAATCTCTCCTCATGGATACAGCCACTCCAACTCAGGAATTGCCTATCGAAAAGCGCGTCGCCACGCTGGAACAGCAAATGGCCGACATCCTCCGCTCGCACCCGTTAGCTTCCCAGGCCTCTGAAAATGACTGGCTCAAAACCGTCGGCACTTGGCAAGACGACGCCTTTTCACGCGAAGCAGACCAACTCGGCGAAGCATGGCGGCAGAGCGTGAAGGACTGACCTGCCCATGTTCCTGCTCGATACCAATCACCTCAAGGAACTTGCCTATCCCACTCCACTTGGCGACCGACTGCGCGGTCGCCTCCTGCAATCCGGGGCACAAGTATTCACCACGGTCATCACGCTGGAAGAAGAACTTCGCGGCGTGCCGGCCCGCACCAACCGCACCCTTGATCCGGACGAACGCATCCTCGCCTACCAAAAGCTCATCGAGCGCGTGAACTTTTTTGCCCGTTGGGTGGTTCTCTCCCTCGATGCCGAATCCACCGCCGCCTACACTCGCTTTCGCAGCCAAGGCATCCGCATCGGCACCATGGATTTGCGAATCGCCTGCATCGCCTTGGCCCACGACGCCACGCTCCTCACCCGCAACACCGTGGACTTCGCCCAAGTCCCCGGCCTGCGGTTTGAAAACTGGTTGGATTGAAATGCGCGGCATTTTTTCCCACCTCTTCTCTTCATTTCAGCGTTTCAGATTTCAGAATTTCAGCTTTACCCAAAAACTCCTCCGCCACCGCGTCGGCATCCACCACGCCAGCCTCCTGCCGAAATACCGCTTGTTAGTGGAAAAACTCACCACCAGCGGCCTGCTCAAAGTCGCCTGCAGCACCGACGCCCTCGGCGTCTTCATTAGCACCTCCATGTAATACAAAATCAAGAATTTGTGAAACCTGAAAAATGCCGGACATCGAGCACACAGACTTGCCAGCGCGGGCGGAAACGCAGTCTGGATTCGAGCAGGGTAAACGACTCTAACAGCGGCAGTGGATCGGCTGTTCCATTTAGCTCGATGACTAATAAATCATTTACCGAGCGACCGGAAGCGACTGCCAGATCTACCAGTGGGGCCAGCCCATCGCAACATGCGCATGAAGCGGCGAGTGCTTCGACCGTGGCTGCGTCCTCACTCAGAGTCCCGGCATCGATCTCGGCATTTTCATAGTCGTTGAGAATGACATCCGCAGCGATGTGGCGGCTATTCAGTGCGACGAGGAGGGCGCGAAGAAACGTCGTTTTCCCTGCACCCAGAAAGCCAGTGATCATTACCGACGGCCTGCAAATCACCAGTGGACTTATGTTTTCCGGCAGGCTGATCATGATGTTGCTTCTTCCTGGGCGCGGCTGAACCAAGCGATGACTTGTTTGAGATATTCTTCGCCGTATGTGTCCGTGAAATTTTTCGTAGTCGGCACGGCTGGATCGGATAGCGCGTGGATTCTTTCCTCACAATAAGCGCGGCTGAGCGTGAGGCCGCAGCGACCAGTGATGGTTTCACGCCAATCGGCGAAGTCTGGGAAAATGTGTGGCGATGTCATGGGAGTAATTTTTGTCTCAAGGCGGCGATGCATTCTTGCCAGAATGCGACTTCCATCGCCTCGTAGCGGACGACGTCCTCGGCAATGTGGGTGGTGTGGAGAATGTTGCTGGGTTCAGCTAACAGGTCTTCGTAAAGCGAGGTGAGCACGTAGCTGCGGATTTCGTTTTTATCGGTTAGTATCACTGCCGGATCTTCGCGGCAGGTCTCGGCTTCCAGAGCGAGGATCACTTGGAGGAGAGCCGCAGCATCGAGCTGGATCGACATTCTCAGGGCGGATACTCGGTGATCCTCGATGATGGCGAGCAGGCGCTTGGTGATCCGCCGGACTTCCCCTTTGCGGTCCTCGATTTCCTGGGGTGGCTTGGGTAGCTCAACTTCGGGCAGGGGAGAAATGCCGTGGAGTGAGAGTGGGATGTCCGAAATCGCACCCTCTGAGAAAAGTAGCCGGCGTTTCTCGGGCTGAGGTAGATTTAAAAGTGGATCCTTCATCGGTAGCTTGCTGCGGGGGGCCTACGACCACTTCGGAAATGGGTCGGACATGCTTACCCAAGACGAGGGGCCACTGCGGAATTCATCATCGGTGAGCAACGCTTCATCGAGCATTTCCTCCAAACTCGCTTGATCCAAGCCTTGTCCGATCATGACGATTTCTTGGCGGCGATCGCCCCATGGATCGACCCAGGATCTCTCTAAGGCTTTGAGGGAATCTCCATCTGACGGGCGTTCCTCTTCAGGGAGAGCTGCCCAAAATTTTCCCGCACAGCTATTCCGTGCGATGGCTCCGGCTTGCGACCAGAAGCCCGCATGATCCGGACGAGTGGCGATCCAGAAGACACCCTTGGAGCGAATCACTCCCGGCCATTCATAGGACAGCAGGTCGTGGAAACGCGCGGGGTGAAATGGGCGGCGGCGCTGATAGATAAAGTTAGAAATTCCATATTCCTCCGTCTCTGGAGTGTGATGCACCAGCGAGTCGAGCCAGCCGGGGGATTTCTCCGCATCTGCCTGTGAGTAAAGTCCGGTGTTCAGGATCATCGCGGGAGACACTGCGCCGTCGGTGGTTTCGATGACTCGCGCCTTGGGATTGAGCGAGCGTACCATTCCAGAAACGGTGGCGAGTCCTGCTGCATCCACGCAGTCGGTCTTGTTGATGATGATGCAATTTGCGAACTCGATTTGATCGGTTAGCAAATCGACAAGCGTGCGTTCGTCACCTTCACCCACCTCTTGCTTGCGGTCCTTGAGCCGATCGTGACTGCAATAGTCGCGGAGGAAATTCGGTGCATCCACGACGGTGACCATGCAATCAATCTGCGCGAGGCTAGAAAGCGAGAAGCCCTGCTCGTCCTCGAAAGCGAAGGTTTCTGCGACGGGCATCGGCTCGGAGACTCCAGTGGACTCGATGAGCAGCGCATCGAAGCGACCTTCCTTGGCGAGGCGCGTCACTTCTACCATGAGATCCTCCCGCAGCGTGCAACAGATGCAGCCGTTGGACATTTCCACCATTCTTTCCTCGGTATGGGAAAGAGCCGCATCGCCCCGGCGGAGCGTTTCCGCATCCACGTTGACCTCGCTCATGTCATTGACGATGACGGCGACCTTGAGGCCCTCGCGGTTGCGGAGAATGTGATTGAGAAGCGTAGTTTTCCCAGCTCCGAGAAAGCCAGATAGAACGGTGACGGGTAGCATGGTGTTAGGAATTTAGAAGAGTTTTCGGACGGGGTGGGATACCTGCGGCGGCGAGGGTCCACCATTCCAGAGCGAGAGCGGGCGGCAGCCAGGGTTTGCCCTTTGGCAATTTCTTGATCGCGCGCCAGCAACCGGTCCGCCATGGATCGCGGAGGGTTTGAGAAACCCAAGTCTCGTAGGAAATCAACCAACGGAGAAAAGGTTGCAGCGCTTGCCAACGCTCTTCGATGGAGCCGGTTTCGCCGCGTTGTCGCCCTGGGACGGGAGGATGGGTTCCGTTCCAGAGATCCACGCGGGCGAGGTCACGGCAGAAAACGCTGCCCATGCCACCGAGCGGCGCGGTCCAAGAGGCGACTGCGCCGTGCAGTTCGATAGTCCCGTTTTCCCAAGGCATTTGGTAGCAACTCGTGCCAGTGAGACCTAACGAGGGGCTGCGATTTAGGCCGAAGCGCACCAAGGCATTTCCATCAGGATGCCGCACATCATGCCCCCAAAACACCATTTGCTGGGCAAGACCGCGAGCGGCATCACTCAGAATTAAAGGTGATGGGAGAATGGTCACAGGCACGCGGCTATTTTCGATAAACGCAAATTACTTGCAAGAAAATACTCTTATAATTGCAATAGACTTGCGTTTCAAAAGCCTCGTTGCCGGCTCTTAACACGTACAAAATTAGAATAACTGCTCATAATCGGACTGGTTCTGCCGGTTTCCGCCGCGATGTTTCGCACCTACGCCGGATGCCACATGGATAGTCGCGGTTGCGGAAATTCGACGCATTTCCCAAGCCCCAGAACTCCGTCCCAAAAACTTTGCGCCCCTCCGCGGCCTTTGCGCCTTTGCGGTAAACTCTTCCTCACCCATTCTCCCCGCATGTCCGCCCCGCTCAGCCACAAGAACCTCCCCGAAAACCCGACGCCGGACGACATCCTCAACGTTTTCCTCGAATACCTCACCGCCACCGGCACCGAGCCCTACGACCACCAGGAGGAGGCCATCCTCGAACTCTTCGCCGGCAACAACGTTATCCTCAACACCCCCACCGGCTCTGGGAAATCGTTGGTGGCCCTAGCCCTCCAGTTCAAATCCCTCTGCCAAGGCCGCCGCTCCTATTACACCGTCCCGATCAAGGCGCTCGCCAACGAGAAATTCCTCTCGCTCTGCCACGTTCTCGGCCCGGAAAACGTCGGCATGATCACCGGCGACGCCACCGTCAACCACGACGCCCCGGTCATCTGCTGCACCGCCGAGATCCTCGCCAACATCGCCCTCCGCGATGGCGCAAACGCCCCGGTGGACGACGTCATCATGGACGAGTTCCACTACTACTCCGACCACTCGCGCGGCGCCGCCTGGCAAATCCCGCTCCTCACATTGCCCCGCGCCCGCTTTCTCCTGATGTCCGCCACCCTCGGCGACTCGTCGTTTTTCTCCAAACAACTCACCGCGCTCACAGGTGCGCCCACCACCCTCGTCCAGTCCGACCAACGCCCGGTCCCGCTCGAATTCGAATACTCCACCACACAGCTCCAGGAAAAAGTCGCCGAGCTCAACGAACAAGGCCGCTCGCCCGTTTACCTCGTCCACTTCACCCAGAACGCCTGCGCCGATACCGCCCGCGACTTGCTCTCCACCAACTTCTGCACCAAAGAGGAAAAACACGCCATCGCCCGCGCCCTCGACGACGCTGATTTCCGCTCTCCCTACGGCCGCGAGCTCTCGAAAATCCTCCGCCACGGCGTCGGCATCCACCACGCCGGCCTGCTGCCGAAATACCGGTTGTTAGTCGAAAAGCTCACCGCCCGCGGCCTGCTCAAGGTCGTCTGCGGCACCGACACCCTCGGCGTCGGCGTCAACGTCCCCATCCGCACCGTCATGCTAACAGGCCTCTGCAAATACGACGGCCGTGGCACCAAGATCCTCGCTGTCCGCGACTTCCGCCAGATCGTCGGCCGCGCCGGTCGCCGTGGATTCGACACCGTTGGCTACGTCGTCGCCCAAGCCCCCGAGCACATCATCGAAAATCTCCGCCTCGCCGCCAAGGCCACCGCTAACAAAAAGAAGTCCTTCGAAAAACGCAAACCGCCGGAAAAGGGCTACGTCCACTGGGACGAACAAACCTTCGCCAAACTCCAGACCGCCCCGCCCGAGCCGCTCGTCTCCAGCTTCTCCGTCTTCCATCACACCCTTCTCAACGTCCTCTCCCGCACCAACGAAGACGGCTGCGCCGCGTTGAAAAAGATCATCGACGACAGCCACGAACCGCCCTCCAAAAAGAAAGCTCTCAAGAAGCACGCCTTCAAACTCTTCCGCGGCCTCATCGGCGCGAAAATCCTCCACATCATCCCGCCCGCCAAACGCAGCGGCCCGCAGAAAATCGTCGTCGATGTCTCGCTGCCCGAGGATTTCTCCATCAACCACGCCCTCAGCCTCTTCCTGCTGGATGCCATTCCGCAGCTCGACAAGGAAGCCGAAGACTACGCCTTCAACGTCATCTCCCTCATCGAGTCCATCCTGGAAAATCCCGACATCGTCCTCCGCAAACAGGTCGATCTGTTAAAATCCGAACTCATGGCCCGCCTCAAGGACGAAGGCATGGAATTCGACGACCGCATCGCCCTGCTCGACCAAGTCGAACACCCCAAACCCGGCGCCGAATTCATCTACACCACCTTCAACGCCTTCAAACTCCGCCACCCCTACCTCGGCAGCGAAAACGTCAAACCAAAGACCGTCGCGAGGGAAATGATCGAAAACTACCAGTCCTTCGAAGACTACGTCAAAACCTACAAGTTGGAGCGCGCCGAAGCCGTCCTCCTCCGCCACCTCGGCGAGGTCTACAAAGTCCTCGCCCAAACCGTCCCCGACCACGCCAAAACCGAGCACCTCCACGAAGCCGAGTCCTTCCTCGAACTCATCGTCCGCCACACCGACTCCAGCCTGCTCGACGAATGGCAGGCCCTCCGTGGCGGAGACGACCCGTCTCCGCGAATTCATCCATCTCCAGACCCCCAATCCGAGATTCAAAAGTTCAAATCCCGCATCCCCTACACCCGCGACAAAAAGGCCTTTCACCGCCACCTGCGCAACCACGTCCTCACCCTCGTCACCGCGCTCTCCCGCTACGACACCGAGGCGGCCCTCAGCCTCATCGCCCACCATGACAGCGACGGCAAGCTCTGGTCCAACGAGCGCCTCCTCCAACAGCTCAACACCTACCACGCCGCCCGCCACCAGATCCGCCTCGATCCCGAAGCCCGCAACGCCCGCCACACCCACCTCTCCGAAGACGGCCTCACCCTCCACCAAACCCTCATCGACCCCGACGACCTCAATGACTGGTCCCTTCACCTCACCCTCGACCCGGAAAAATCCAATGACGCGAGAACGCCCGTCCTCCACCTCGAATCCATCGCCCCGATCTGACCCGCCGACTTTGTCCCCTTGCGTGCGAACCGTCTTGGCCTAGGATCGGGCAGATATGGCACATCGGGATGTGATTTTGAAAGCGACTCTGGTTCTTCTTGTCGTCTGGGCGAGCGTTTGGGGCATCCGCTCGTATGCGGAAACCAGGAAGATCACCGCCGAGAGGCTCAACCGCGAAGTCGCCGCCGCACGCTTCGCCGACTGGTCCGATCAAGCGTCCCCGCCGGATCGCGCCGAAGCCGCGCGCCGGGAAAAAGAGCTCCGCAACATCGCCGGATTGGTCAACCGACTCGATTTCCAGGAGCGCGAGAAAAACCGTGAGAACCGCGCCGGCGAGAACTTTTTCCGCAAGCTCGCCCCGGATGAAAAGAGTCTCTTCATCGAGCTAACCATCGTGGAATCCATGAGTCGCTTCATGGAATCGCTCGACGCGATGAAGCCCGAGCAGCGCAAGAAATTCGTCGAGCAAGGCATGAAGGAAATCCAAAGCGGACGGACGGAAGAGGAAATGGCGCGTGCCGACGAACTCGGTGCCGACCTGCTCGACAAAATCAGCCAGCAAGGCATGCGCGCGTATTTCGACAAGTCCAGCGCCGACACCAAGCTCGACCTCGCCCCGCTGATGGAGGCGATGAACGAAACGATGCAAGGCCTCCGCGGCAACGAATTCGGCCCACGCCAATGAGCAAACCCCGCGGATTTTCCCTAACTGAAATGCTCGTCGTGCTGGCCATCACCGGCGCGCTCGCCGCCATCGGCTATCCGGTGACCCGCTCGTTCATCGCGAAATCCCGCGAAGCCGCCTGCCTCGGCAACCTCCGCTCGCTCGGAGTCGCGCTGCAAACCTACCTGCAAGACTACAACGACAAGATGCCCGAACTCGCGACCGGACGCGCGTCGAAGACGGAAGACCTGCCCGTTTTGGAAACCGTCCTCCTGCCGTATATCGAGGCCCCCGATGCTTTCCAATGTCCGGCCGACAAGGTGCAGTTCGAGAAATCAGGCTCCAGCTACCTGTGGAACTCCACCCAGAACGGTCTGCATGTCTCGCAGCTCTCCTTCTTCGGAATCAAGGACCGGCCCGACAAGATCCCATTGATCACCGACAAGGAGTCCTGGCATCCCGGCGGCACCAATTTCCTCTACGCCGACTCCAGCAGCTCGAACAAACCCCGCTTCGCCGCCGGCAACTGACCTTTTCCCAACCATGCTCGTCGCTCACGGACTCTCCAAGAAATTCAGCGGGAAACCCGCGCTCGCCGACGTTTCCTTCCACGTCAAGCGCGGCGAAATCTACGGCCTCCTCGGTCACAACGGCGCCGGCAAAAGCACCTCGCTCGGGATCATCCTCGGCATGGTCATGCCCGACCGCGGCGACGTCACCATCGACGGAGTTTCCGTGCTCAATGACCGCTCGCAAGCCCTGCGCAAAGTCGGCGCGATCTTCGAAGCGCCCGCGTTTTACGACTACCTCAGCGGCTGGGATAATTTGAAAATCCTCATGAGCTACTCCGCCGGCTTCGATGCAAGCGCCGCGCTTGCCGTGGTCGAGCGCGTCGGCCTCTCCAAGCGGATCAACTCGAAGGTTAGAACCTACAGCCACGGCATGCGCCAGCGCCTCGCCCTCGCCCAGGCGCTTCTGCCCGAACCCGAAGTCCTTCTGTTGGACGAACCGACCGACGGACTCGACCCGGAAGGCATCAAGTGGTTCCGCGACTTCATCCTCAAGCTCCGCGACGAGCGCGGCATGACCGTCCTCTTCAACTCCCACCTGCTCGCCGAGGTCGAGCTGATGTGCGACCGCGTCGCCATCCTCCGCGAAGGCAAGCGCGTCTTCGAAGGCAGCGTCGGCGGACTGCAGGACGACACGCCGGTTTTCGAGGTTGATCTCGAGCCTTGGGGTATGGCCTGCGGCATCGTCCACAGCGCGGGCGGAGAGATTCTATCCACCGGCCGGATCAGCCTGCCCCACACCGCCGACCCCTCCGTGCTGGTCGAAACCCTCGTCCGCGCCGGCGTCCGCGTCCGCGCCTTCTCGCCGGTCCGCCGCTCGCTCGAGGACCTCTACATGGAAATCCACAACGGCGCGGGAAGTCCGAATTGACAGGCCCAAAAGCACCGAGACCATTTCCCTGCGCATGCCCGCCACCCTCCATCAAGATCGAGGCCAACAAACGCGACGCGCCCTATCAAACCCTCATCAAAATGACACTCGCCGATCAGTTCCAACAACACCCGGCAGGTTCGTGATAAAACGACTTCGCTCCCCACTGCCTCGCCCTGCGCGAACTGCCCGCCAGCTGCCACGTCGAGCACGGCTACCGTCCGCTTTTGGCCGAAAGTTTCAGTGATCCGGAAAGCCACCACGGCACCGTTTACAAAGTCACCAGCTGGACCTGCGCGCCGCCTTCCTTCAAGTGCCCGCCGCCCGCAAAGCCGCCGCCCCCCCTCAGTGCCATGCTCACCGTCGTCGCTCTCGGCCTGCCGTCACGAAGACGGCCGACCCGTCGCCATGATCCCCGCCACCAGCAAAAAAGAAGACCGCGAGGCGAGCGAAGCCTGCGCCCTGCTCACCGACCCGCGGGTGCGCCTTGAAAACGCCCTGGGCGCTCCCATGTCTCCGACAAGTTCGGCGTTTATTCCTCGCGGATTTTCATTACGGTCCCGCCATGCCCTTGCTCGAACGCTTTCTCGATCTCTCCACCGTCTCGCTGAAAATCTGCGGCGTCACCACTCGCGACGACGCGGACCGCCTCGTCTCGCTCGGCGTGGATGCGCTCGGAGTGAACTTCTGGCCGCGCTCGAAACGATTTCTCGCGCCGGAGGACGCCGGGTGGCTGCGCGCTCTCGCCGGAAAAATCCTGCGCTTCGGCGTGTTTGTGAACGAGCCCGCGGAACTGCCGCTGCGGTTAGTGCGCGAGGGTTATCTGGATGCGGTGCAGCTCCATGGCGACGAGACTCCCGCAGACGCCGCGCCGTTTCGCGACGCGGGCGTCCCCTTCATCAAGGCGATCGGCGTGAAAACCCGCGCCGAACTGGCGCGCGCGACCGACTACGGCGCGGCAGCCATCCTCCTCGACGCGCACGCGCCGGGCATCTACGGCGGCACCGGCGAGGTGTTCGATTGGGAGGTGGCTTCGGATTTCCGCAGGCTTCATCCTCAGCTCCCGATCATCCTGGCGGGCGGCATCGTCCCGGAAAACGCCGGGCTCGCCGCGATGAGCGTGCAACCCGCCGCGCTCGACATCGCCTCGGGCGCGGAGATTTCGCCCGGCATCAAAGACTTTCAAAAAGTCGCGGCATTCCTAACCGCCTTGCACCGCTGATTTCCATGCTCACCGATTCCCACTGCCATCTTGCCTCCCACCGTTTCCAGCCCGAGGAAATTCCCGATCTACTCGAACGGGCGCACGCCACGGGCGTGAGCCGCCTGGTGACTCTCGCGACTTCTCTCGAAAACGTTCAGGCAAACCTCGCCCTGGCCGAGAATCCGGTCATTCACGCCTGCATCGGCATCCATCCGTGCGATGTCCATCACGCGCCTGACGACGCCGTCGCCCGACTCTCCGCCTTCACCGGCGATCCGCGGGTTTGCGCGATCGGCGAGACCGGCCTGGATTACTATCACCCCGCGCCGGAAGGCTGGGATGAACAATCGTTCCGCGACCGCCAGCTCGATTTCCTGCGCCGGCATTTCGAACTCGCCTCCGCCGCGCGACTCAACGTGGTCATCCACACCCGCGATCAAACGGGGCACGCGTCGTTCGAGCACGCACTCGCGACCTATCAGGATTTCCACACGTCGGTCCGCGCCGTGTTCCATTGTTTCATCGGCCCGTGGGAAAACGCGAAGCGCGTGCTCGATCTCGGCGGGCTCGTTTCCTTCGGCGGTGTCGCCACCTTCAAGACAGCCCATCAGGTCCGAGATACCGCCGCCCGATGCCCTGCGGGATCATTCATGATTGAGACGGACGCGCCCTACCTCGCGCCCGAACCGCACCGGGGAAAACGCAACGAACCGGCATTCGTCCGCGAAACCGCCGAACGTCTGGCCGCGTTGCGCGGCGAATCGCTCGAGGCATTGGCTCTCCACACCGATAAGACCGTCCGCGCGTTTTTCCGGCTTCGCCCGGATTCCATTTGAATGAAAAATCCGGTTCGCGACGTTTCATGCCTGACGTTGGCGCGCCAACTTCCGCTCTTCACAACCCGCCACCAACCCGCTACATCCACACCATGACTCCGATCCGCATCCTCGCCCCATCCCTCCTCGCGTTCGCTTTCGCATCCTGCGCCGCGCCAAAAGCCGACACTTACGACACCGCGAATCCCTACGGCACCGCGGACGCGGGCCAGGTCAACGCGCCGGCTACCGAACCCGCCAACCCGGTCTATGATACTCCGGCGGCTTACGAGGAAAGCACCGCCACGGCCGCCGCTCCCACCGTGGCCGAAACTAACATTCCGGCGACGCCGGCTCCCAAGCCTCCCTCCAACGGCGCAGCCATCATCCACACCGTCGTCGCCGGAGACACGCTCTCCGGCATCAGTTCGAAATACAAAGTCCCCGCCGCGGCCATCAAGCAAGCCAACGGCATGACGAAAGACATCGTCGTGCTCGGCCGGAAAATGGTCATCCCTCCCGTCCGCTGATTCATTCGATCCGCCGGCGGGAGACTCCGCTCTTCCGGCGGCTCTCTTTTTTCACACCATGCGCCTTCCCGCAGTCTGCCTCTCACTGTTCGCTTTCATCGCGGTCGCCGCCGCCGGAACCCCGCGGGAAGACGCGCTTGACAGCCTCCTCTCCGAGCGCGATTCGGACCAGGCCTTCGCGGCCGTCATCAAGGCGGCGAGGAAAGCCGGCGTCTCCGAACAGGCCGTTCTTGAAGCCCGCTTTCTCTATCACATCGACCGCCGCGAGGACGACGCCATCGCCGCGATGCTTCCCGGGTTCCTCAAACAGCGCGAGCTCTTCAAGATCCAGGACTCGGCGATCTTCGGAGTGAAGGAAGACTGGCTCGCCGTCGTCGAGTACGTACAAGCCATCGCATCGCTCAAGAAAGGGGACAAGGACGGTTTCAAATCCCACATCACCGAAGCGTTCTGGCTAAGCCCGCGCCAGGCGTCCGCCTTCGCTCCGCACATCGAACGCATGCGGCTTGAGGAAGCCATGCAAGCGGTGAGGATCGATTTTGAAACCAGGCTCATCGCGCTCGGAGGAGGCGATGCCGTCGCGCTCAAGAGCCTGATGGCGGATAGAAAAGCCGTGATTCTCCACTTCTGGTCGCCTGCCAGCAAAGAGTGCGAAGCCAGCCTGCCGGACTTCGCAATCACCGCCAAAGCCCTTGGTGAAAAGGGTGTCGCAATGGTTTCCCTGCTTCCCGAAGACTCGCCGGAACTCCTAACCAACGCCCGCGGGATGATCCGTCCCCTCGGCGCGAATCCACCGGGAGCCTGGCTCATCGATCACAAGGAAAGCCCGCTGGCCCGCGATCTGCGCGTGCAGACGCTGCCGGTCTTCGTCCTCGTGTCTAACGAAGGACGCGTCCTCTTCAACGGCGATCCCTCCGACGATGGTCTGTGGGACGCGTTGAAGAAAATCGATCCGCAAATCATCCGTCCGGAAGCGGGTGACGGAACGAAGTGACGCCGCCCCGACTACGTCTCGCGTAGTAACAGAAACGCCGCCCGAAAAAATATTTCGGGCTTCTTGAAATTCGGCATGTTTCAACTTGACGGATATTCAAACTACTAGTTTCATCGTCGTCAGCGAAGAGACTTCCTTATGGCGCGGCCAACCCATCCATCCAATCTCGAACTTCAAGCCCTATCCGTTTTGTGGCATGAAGGGCCATCGACGGTTGCCGCGGTCCACGAGACTCTGCCTGATAGAAAAGACCGGGCCTACACCACCGTGCTGTCCGTCATGCAAAGTCTCGAGCGCAAGAGCCTGGTGAAACGCGCGCTGGTCGGCAGGGCGCATGTTTACGCGGCTGCTTACTCGCAGGAAGTGATCGTGCAGCGCGCGACCCACGACTTCCTGACTAACGCTTTTGGAGGACGCCTCGGTGAGGCGCTCCTCGCTATCCTCTCCGCCGGCACATTAACGCCGGAAGAGAAAACAAACATCGAACGCGAACTCCAACGACACAAAACTATGGCTGCAAAAAAAGCACCGAAGAAAGCTGCCAAAAAGGCACCCGCAAAGAAGGCCGTGAAAAAAGCTGCAACCAAAGCCCCGGCCAAAAAGGCCCCGGCCAAGAAAGCAGCTAAAAAAGCGGCGAAGAAAGCCCCCGCCAAAAAAGCTCCTGCGAAAAAGGCAGCCAAGAAGGCGGTGAAGAAAGTCGCGAAAAGCGCCAAGAAAGCCGCCAAAAAAGCGGTGAAGAAGACGGTCGCCAAGAAAGCCGCCCCTGCGAAGAAGGCAGCTGCCAAGAAAGCCGCTCCTGCGAAGAAAGCCGCTCCTGCGAAGAAAGCCGCTGCCAAGAAGGCCGCTCCAGCCAAGAAAGCTGCGAAGAAAGCCGCCAAGAAGGCCGCTAAGAAATAATAAAATCCCTCGGAGCGGGCTCCGGACGTCGTGCTTTCGAGCCGATCGTCTGTTTGCCCGCCACCCGGAGGGTTATCAAAGGCGGGGGATCTTCGGATCTCCCGCCTCTTTTTTAGCCAAAAAAAGGGGTTGCATCCGCAGGCGGGCCCGTCCTAGTTTCGCCCGCCCTTAGCGGGCGTCACCTTTGCGCGGTTAGCTCAGTGGTAGAGCACCTCCCTGACACGGAGGGGGTCACTGGTTCGAACCCAGTATCGCGCACCATTTTTATTCTCAGTCAGTTACGAATATGGAATTCGAAAAACTGACGTTTTGGCAACAAATTGGCAACATTTGCAATGGGTTGATTGCGAGCTATTTGTAACTGCCGGCTGATACAGGAAGGTTGCCAGAGCCTCCTTCAACAACCGCACTCCTCTGAGTCAGTCCCGACCACCTTGTAGATATCAGGCGTGAGGGTGATGATGCGGATATTAAATCCGGGGAAGCTTGAACTCGCACACCCTCCCCCGCCCCGTCCGCCGACAGGCGGCACGTCGCTGCGGGCCGCGCGGCTGATGGCAGGGTTGTCGGCGTTGTCAGCGGGTATTTTCAGGCTCTGCTGCAAATGGAGGCTTATGGGCATGCCCTGCCAACACATCAAACCGGGGATGTTATGGAAATCCAAGGCTGAAGCGGTTTCCGACGGCCAGAGGCGGCCCGTTGCGCAGTGTCAGGGCACGGTTTGAGCCCTGACAAAGTCCGCTGGATTACCGGTGAGCGTCATACGCACTGTCGCGTTACCACTTCCGTCCGTGGCGAGGATCTCGTTGCTGGCCCCGGAAACGACACCCGGCTGCTAGGAGTTTGCTTTCTGCGGGAGGCCCCTGAAAAAAGCCAATGGGACGGACCGGAGGGCGGGAAAATGGGGGTTGAGGCGCTTGTTGCGGATGGCATATCCGGAAGTGAAGGTGATTTCTCCCCGTTGATTGATTGAAAACGCCCTACGGGGTTCACCGGGGGTACATCCGCTGGCGGCGTAGTGGCCTGCCACGGGACTTTCGCCAGACGCTTGGGAAACAATTCCACTGGAATCGCCGATTGGATCGTCTGCTCGAAGGCGGCTCCAACCTTCCCGCGTTTGTCCCTTAATAGCTCCGCCCGCAACCGGTCCGTGACCCGTTCAAGTGACGGAAGTTCCGGCATTTTGGTCGCCGTGCGGGTGACGAGATAGAGCCCGTCCTCCGCTTCGATGATGCCGCTCATTTCGCCGTCCGATTGAAGGGCGTGTCCGGCGTTCAGGACCTCCATGGGAACCCTGCCCTGTGGCTTGCCGGGTTCGCTCCAGCCGATATCTCCGCCGCGGTAGCGCGACGCCTGATCCTCGGAAAACCTGGCGGCGGCTGCGGCGAATCCTTCTGCCGTCGCGGCCAGATCGCGGGCCTCGGCGATCGTCGCTTTCAACTCCTCCCTTCTGGTTTCGCTGGCCCGGGCCGTTTTGGCGATCCGGATGATCGAAAGCCGTCGCTGTTCCGGACGCGTCAGCGTTTCGCGGCGCGCCTCGTAGGCGGCCCTGATCTCCTCGTCCGTGACCGTGACGGCCGCAAGCTTGGGGGCTAGTGCACCGCTTCCTTAGTGACTGTGCGTTTGGATTTGATAAGACTTGGTTAGTTGGATGATCCGCCGCAGTTTCTCAGGACCTTTCGTCCAGACAAACGGGCCGCAGGTCTTATTATGTTCGCTCACGAAGTCTTTGAGGAACCGGACAAGCTCCTTGTTGGATCGGTGCACGGATTGCTGGAGTCCTTGACGCGTCAAACTCGAGAAAAAACATTCCGCAAGATTCACCCAACTCGCATGAGTGGGTGTATAGTGGAAGCTCACCAATGGG
>NZ_JBIKBQ010000087.1:0-19143 GCF_058122085.1 Luteolibacter sp.
TGGTGGCTTTTTCATGGCGACGCGAAGATACCATGTGAGGCACCTTCCAATCATCCGCCGAAGCAGTCAGGCGAGCTCGAGCCTTTCAGGCTCGCCCGCCTGCTTCGGACGGCGTGGAAATGGTACCAGTCCCCGCAGCGTAACATTTTCCCATCAAGGAAGGCGCATTTGTTCTACTGCGGGGACTGACCCAGAAAGGGGACACCGGTTGACCGCTTACCCCTTCCAGCGGCTTGCAAGGGGCTTCAGGCAGCAAAGCGAAAATGTTTGTGGGTTCGTGAAACACGGATTGACATCAGGTCATATCGAAGGATTCAACAACCTCATTGCAAGGATGATCCACAAGGCCTGCGGATACCGCGATCTGGACTATCTCGAGCTCAAACTTCGCCATCGTTCCGTCATGCATTGACGACGAAGAACCAAAAAATCGATGATCTTAATCAGATCGTGAACTACCTGCCTGCCTCCTGGGTAAGAGTATTTTTCTCAAAGCCCAGCTTGGGGGATCCCGTCCCGGAATCGAGACTGTGTCGGATTTCCGCAATGTCGAACATGCATACGAACATGCCCGGAGACCACTGGGTCGGCTGAGGGTGGTTGGTATGAATTGTTGAGCGCATGACTTGCTGAAGGTTCAAAACGGTGATTTGGAATCCAAAGAGTCGTCAATATAATATTTGTATTTTATTATACTTTTTCACACGGCGCTGTTTTCAGCGGCGCATCATACTTCTGATAGAAAAGTCACGCTCTCATCCTGCGGTAAGCTTGGAAAGTGCCAGACGGTGGACGCAAGAATCTGCTCTTGGTGGCGCGGTGTTCTTCGACGTTCCGGGAACTTCCCGCTTCGCGGGCGGGATAAATCCCGCGGTCCGTGAAGACCTCTGCCGATTCCGGGACGTTTTTCGGTCCCGTTTCCCGTGGTTGACCCCGTGGGGCCGCATTGGTAGCGTCCGCGCCCCGTCATGAGCGCTGCCCCGAATTACAAAGACACCCTGACTCTCCCGCAAACGACTTTCCCGATGCGTGGAGACCTGGTGCAGAACGAGCCCGCCCGCCTCGCGAAGTGGGAAAACGACGGGCTCTACGAGAAAATCCTCGCCCGCCGCCGCGCTCAAAATGCTCCGGAATTCATCCTCCACGACGGCCCGCCGTTCGCCAATGGCGACGTCCACATGGGCACCGCGCTGAACAAACTGCTCAAGGATCTCGTCGTTAAGTCGAAGACCATGGCCGGTTTCACCGCGCCATTTATCCCCGGTTGGGACTGCCACGGCCTGCCGATCGAGTTCAAGGTGGTCAAGGAGGCCGCCGGTCTGGAGCCTGCGGAAATCCGCCGCCGCTGCACGGATTTCGCGCTCAACTACATCGACATCCAGCGCGGTTCGTTCCGCCGGCTCGGGGTCTTCGGCGATTGGAACAGCCCGTATCTGACGATGAATCCCGGCTACGAGGCGAGCATCCTGCGGGTCTTCGCGAAGCTCGTGGAAAACGGCAATATCTACCAGGCCAAGAAGCCGGTGCAGTGGTCCTACGGCGCGCAAACCGCGCTCGCCGAAGCCGAAGTCGAATACGCCGACAAGGAAAGCCCGGCGATTTTCGTCAGGTTCCCGCTCGTTTCCGGCGAGCTCGCGGGCCAGGCCAGCATGGTCATCTGGACCACCACGCCATGGACGCTGCCGGCCAACCTCGGCATCGCCCTGCATCCGGAATTCACTTACGTCGTCGGGAAATTCATCAAGGACGACGTCGTCGAAACTTTCGTCATCGTCCGTGAACTCATCGGTGCTTTCACCGAAAAAACCGGCTACGCGCTCGCGGAAACGATTCGCGAAAGCAAGGGCAAGGAATTCGAGGGCTTCGAGGCCGGTCACCCGTTCCTCGACCGCACATCGAAGCTGATCCTCGCGAATTTCGTCACCACCGAGACCGGCACCGGCGCGGTCCACATCGCTCCCGGCCATGGAT
The DNA here is from genome assembly GCF_058122085.1 of Luteolibacter sp. NCBI lineage: Bacteria > Pseudomonadati > Verrucomicrobiota > Verrucomicrobiia > Verrucomicrobiales > Verrucomicrobiaceae > Luteolibacter > Luteolibacter sp. The sequence continues at coordinate 1,972 of NZ_JBIKBQ010000087.1, forward strand.
CGGACGACTACGTGGCGGGCCAGCAGAACGGCTTGGCGGTGCTTTCGCCCGTCGATAACGAAGGGAAATTCACCGATGAAGTCGGCCTTGCCGAACTCGTCGGTATGCACGTTTTCAAATCGAACGCCCGAATCATCGAGATCCTCGCCGAGAGCGGCCATTTGCTCGGCCAGGAAGTTTACAAGCATTCCTACCCGCATTGCTGGCGCTCGAAAACGCCGATCATCTTCCGCGCCGTCGAGCAGTTTTTCATCTCGCTCGAAACGCTGCGGGGCCAGGCGCTGACGGAGATCGACAAGGTCGAGTGGCTGCCCGCCTGGGGTCGCAACCGGATCTACGGCACCGTCGAATCCCGTCCCGATTGGTGCATCTCGCGCCAGCGGACCTGGGGCGTGCCGTTGCCGGTGTTCTTCGCGGAAAGTGGCGAGGTCATCATCTCGTCCGAGCTCGCGCTCAAGGTCGCCGAACTCGTCGAAAAGGAAGGCACCAACGTCTGGTTCGAAAAATCCGACGCCGAACTCGCCGCGCTGCTAGGCCTGCCCGCCGGCGTGAAGAAATGCCGCGACACGCTCGACGTCTGGATCGACTCCGGCTGCTCGCACGCCGCCGTGCTCGACGCGCATCCGCAGCTCCATTGCCCGGCCGATCTCTATCTGGAAGCCACCGACCAACACCGCGGCTGGTTCCAAAGCTCGCTCATGCTCAGCACCGGCTACCGCGGCCACGCGCCTTACAAGACGGTGATGACCCACGGCTTCGTGGTTGATAAGGACAAGAAAAAGCTCGCGAAATCCGACGCCGGGAAAGCCGGGAAACCGACCGACGCCGCGTATTTCTACAACCAATACGGCGCCGATATCGTCCGGCTGTGGGTGTCCTCCGTGGACTGGCAGAACGAAGTGCCGTTCGGCGAAGACCTCTTCAAACAAGTCGCCGAGCCTTATCGCCGCCTGCGCAACACGCTGCGGATTCTGTTGGGAAATCTCGATGGCTTCAAGGAGCGTGGGCATCTTGCCCACGAATACACCCTCCTGGACAAGTGGATCCTCGAGCGCCTCCACTCCGTCACCGCCGAGTGCCTCGCCGCTTACGAGGCTTACGAATTCCGCAAGGTCTTCAACGCGCTGAACAACTTCTGCACGCACGACCTCTCGGCGATCTACATCGATGCGACCAAGGACCGCATGTATTGCGACGCCGCGGATTCCCCGCGCCGCGCCGCGTCCCAGGCGGCGATGCACGAGATTTTCACCAGCATCGCCAAGCTGCTAGCACCGATCCTCGCCTTCACCGCCGACGAGGCGTGGGAGCACGCCGCTTTCACCAGCGGGACCATCCATGAGCAGGATTTCCCCGAGGCGAACCCGGCCTTCGCGCCCGGCGAGGCGACCAAGCAAGTGGCCCGCCTGTTCGAAATCAAATACGCCATCCAGACCGCCATCGAGGCCTGCATCCAGTGCAAGGAATTCACCCGCAACAACGAGGCGGACGTGAAGCTGACCATTCCCGCGAGCGACGCCGCCCTGTTGGAAATGCTCAACGACCGCGCCTTCGCCACCGAGTTCTTCATCATCGCAGGCCTGAGCGCTACGGTGGGCGGGGAGCTCGCCGCCACCGCCCGCAAGACGAACCTGCCGCTTTGCCCGCGCTGCCGCAAGCATGAGCCGCTGCTGGAAAGCGGGCTGTGTGAGCGCTGCGACGACGTTAGTAAATAGGTCCCATACGACCCATAGGACCTATCCATCCCATGACACTTCCCAAGCTCCTGCTCTTCCTCACCCTCCCGCTCTACGTGCTCGACCAGGTCACGAAGTTCTGGACGGTCGGCAGGTTTCCGCCGCCGTGGTCGGATGAGGCGTTTGATTTGCCCGTCATCTCCAATGTCTTCCATCTCGTCCGCGTCCACAACCAGGGCGTCGCGTTCGGTTTTGGAAACGGCACCGCCTGGGCGCCGGTCGTGTTCCTGTTGGTGCCGCTTCTCGCGCTGACGATGATCCGCGTCTTCTGGAAAAAAGGCGCTTTCAACCACCCGCTTTCCAAGGTCGCCGTCGCCCTGCTGCTCTGCGGAATTTTTGGAAATCTCACGGATCGTCTGGTCCAGGGGTTTCTGTTAGAAGAGTTCAAATCCGCCAGCCTGTGGCACCGCTTGTCGGAGGGTTACGTCGTCGATTTCATCGCCATCAAACTTCCTCTCTACGACAAGCTCGTCCCGTCGAGCGGCGGCTGGTGGCCGGCCTTCAACGTGGCGGACTCCTGCATCTGCGTCGCCGCGTTTCTGTTATTCATCGGCGGCGTCCGCGACGAGCAGCTCGCGAAGAAGAAGGCGCAAGCCTGAGCCAGAATGCGTCCCGGCTGTCTCAGCCGGGAGTGCTTTTCCAAAAACCTTCGCTTCGGATTTCCCGATCATCCGCGGCCGGCTACTAAATACACCGTAGTTTTCGGATTGACGCTACCACATGCAGGCCTAGGATTCGCGACGTTGCTTCTCACCTCTTTCCATGCGTTGCGTCCAATGTGGTTCTCTCAAAGACAAGGTCCTCGATTCCCGATCGGCGAAGGACGGGACCTCGATTCGTCGTCGCCGCGAGTGCCTGAAGTGCGGCTATCGCTACACGACTTACGAGCAGATCGAGCGCACCGAGCTGCGGGTGGTCAAGCGCGACGGAACCCGCGAGGCGCTCAACCGCGAGAAGCTGATGAGCGGGCTGATCAAAGCCTGCGAGAAGCGCCCGGTGCCGATGGACCGTCTGGACCGCGCGGTGGAGGAGATCCTAACCGACCTGCACAAGGACCACGTCAGCGAGGTGCCGTCCGCCATCATTGGCGGCAAGGTGATGGACAAGCTCCATCAGATCGATCCGGTCGCCTACGTCCGCTACGTTTCGGTTTACCGGCAGTTCGAGGACGTCAACGAGTTCATCCAGGAGATCCAGTCGCTCTCCCGCCGCGCCGCCCGCGATCCGTTCCAGCGGCGCTTGTTTAAGGAATGATTGATTTTTCACCCACCCCAAGCTGTTTCACCAATCCCTCACCCGCTTTCCTTACTTTACCAAGAAACATCCCAGTGATCTCCCTCATCGGCAATCGACCTGCCCTTCAAATCGGACGCTATCAAGTGATCGATTATGACACCGCGTGGCTGGATGTCGCCTTGGAGCGGGCGGCCTTGGCGGCGGATCACGAGGACTTCCCTTTCGTCGCCGACATCCGCAGCGGCATCGTGAAATACCTGGAGACGAAGTGCCCGCTCAAGCTGCTGAGTCTTGAAGACCTGTTCGAGCGGATGCGGAAAATGCTGGTGAAAATCGGTTGCGAGCGCATCGCCGAGAAGCTCGAGCCGCTCGCCCCGCCGGTCACCGTCTCGCTCGTCCGCGCGGCGATGGAGGCGGGAAACGGTTTCGAGCTGGCGTTTTTCGAGACCCTCCGCTTCGAGCTCGGCGACCTGCGCGCCGCCGGTGCCGAGGAAATCCACTTCATCGGCCTGCGCGAGAGCTCGATGGTCCTGCGCGGCTCGGCCAAGTGGAACAAGCACTGCGAGGCGCTCCTCGCTGAAATCCGCGCCTTCCTCAGCGCCTGGGACCGCGACCAGCTGAAAAGCGACCGCCAGCTGCGGCTTTGTCTGGAAGGCGAATATTGAGCCTGTCTTGGGATGATTGCGGCCGGCGTTTTTCAAGCCCGCCGCCAGCCAACGCGCCCGGGTTCAATTACTCCCCGGCACCAGGCCTGGAGCCTTGGCAGGACAAAGCGGCCCGTCGGCTCTCCCGGCTTGGGTGGAGGAAATCGTCAGCTGAAGCCCTCCCCCGAACTTCTGGATGTGGGCAAGCAGACCGTGGATAAAGACAAGCACGCCTGTCATTTCACAGGTTTCCTCGAGCCATACCAAAATCGAATAAGTGTAGTTCTCAGTTCCGTGGATTTGCACGTGACTGGCACCGGCCATTTCAACCCCGAGGGCGCCTCCCACGAATAAAATCCCCGCGATCAAAAAGACCCTGCGCGTCGCGGGCTCCAGCGCGATGAACCACCGGAGATAAATCACTGCCAGAAACATCACGAACATCATGCCGGGGATGACCCAGGGCCAATAGAGGATTCCCGTGGCGTGGCCATCGATGAGGTGGAGGACAGGCATGATCGACAGCTCGTGGAGCTTCGCGGACTCGTCCACCGCGAGATAAAGAAAGACCGCTGCCAAACCTTTCCAATGCCTTGCGAAGCGTTCGCTCCGTTGACTTGAAATCACGGAGACCCAGACGAGCAACACGGAGGCCATCAGCAATTGGAAACTCGAGTAGATCGTCGGCAGATTCGCCTCCTCCTGCAACGCGAACAGATTGATCAGACCCATCCCGCCGCTGATTCCCATTCTCGTCCTCGCCCACTCGGTGACGAGGTGGGCGGAAGTCATTACCAAGATGATGGCGGCTAAATTCCTGATCAGTCGGTGCCGGAAGATCGCTATCGACGCTTGCTTTGGATTCGGTGTCATTGGGGGTTGCCGAGGCGGGGGTGAGACGGCCCCATGAGAGTCCGAAAGACTCTTCGTCGCCGGGGGCGCGAGGGTTGGTCGCGAACAATCATCTCACAATAACGAATGGACGGCATTACGTGAACGCGTGGCCCGGCGGCTCGGATTTGAAATCCGCTCTCACCGGCCGATCGCGCCGTTGGCTGGAGCTTGCGGCCGGTTCGGCCTGTCTGCCAAGCGTGACGATTCCCTCCGGCGTGCCCCGCACTGAGAGGCTGGCGCGGACGATGGCGACGGACCCGCGCGGTCCCCGGGCTTGACCCGGACGATTTGCCGTGCATGTTCCGCCCCCGATGATTTCCGTCCAGTCTCTCCGCGTCGAATTCGGGCCCCGCGTCCTTTTCAACGACCTTTCCTTTTCCGTCCAGCCGCGCGAGCGCATCGCCTTCGCCGGTCACAACGGCGCGGGAAAATCCACGCTGATGAAGTGCGTGGCCGGCATCATCCCGGCAACTTCCGGCATGATCCACGCGCCCAAGGGCACGCGGATCGGCTACCTGCCGCAGGAGGGGATTCACGTCAAAGGCCGCACGCTGTGGCAGGAAACCGAGTCGGCCTTCGGCGAAACGATGGCGCTGAGCGAGAAAATCGACCGGCTTTCCAACGAGCTGGTGAAGCTTGACCCGCGCTCGTCGCCGTATGGCGATTTGCTGGAGGAAATCGGCGAGCTGGAACTGCTGCTCGACGCCACCGACCCGGCGCGGATGAAGCCGCGGATCGAGTCGGTGCTGAAAGGACTCGGTTTCCAACAGAAAGATTTCGTCCGCGACTGCTCGGAATTCTCCGGCGGCTGGCAGATGCGGATCGCCATGGCCAAGCTGTTCCTCCAGGAGCCGGAAGTGCTGCTGCTCGACGAGCCGACGAACCACTTGGACATCGGCACCCAGATCTGGGTCGAGCAATACCTCGTCAACTACCCCGGCGCGATCCTGCTCATTTCTCACGACCGCGCGCTGCTCGACACGCTCTGCACCCGCACCATCGCCTTCTCCCACGGCCGCGCCGAGGAGTATGCGGGGAATTTCTCCTACTTCGAGCGCGAGTCGGTCCTCCGCAAGGAAATCCGCCAGAAACAATACACCGCCCAGCAGCGCGAAATTGCCGAGACCCAGCGCTTCATCGACCGCTTCCGCGCCTCCGCCAACAAGGCGACGCTCGTCCAGTCGCGAATCAAGTTACTCGCCAAGGTCGAGCGCATCCCCGCTCCCGAGCAGGACGACGCGGTGATGAATTTCAAATTCCCGCCACCGCCGAACTCCGGCCACACGGTGGCCAAGCTCGACGGCGTGGCGAAAAGCTACGGCGCGCTCAACGTCTTCAGCGGCTTCGATTTCGAAATCAACAAGGGCGAGAAATTCGCCATCGTCGGCCCCAACGGCGCGGGCAAATCCACCTTCTGCCGGATGATCACCGCGCAGGAGGAACCGGACGCCGGCACCCACACCTTCGGCCACAAGGTCGCCACCTCGTTCTTCTCCCAGAACCACGCCGACGAGCTCGATCCGAATCTATCGGTCCTCGAAACCGTCGAGGCCGCCGCCTCCCGCGAGTCGATGCCGCACGCGCGGAACCTGCTCGGCTGCTTCCTGTTCCGCGGCGACGACGTCTTCAAGAAAATCGGAGTTCTATCCGGTGGCGAGCGCTCGCGCGTCGCCCTTGTCTGCATGCTGCTGCGCCCGGCGAATTTCCTCATCCTCGACGAGCCGACGAACCACCTCGACATGCAATCGCAGGACGTGCTCCAGCGCGCGCTCATCGACTACCCCGGCAGCGTGATGATCGTCTCCCACAACCGGACCTTCCTCGACGCGCTCGTCAGCAAGACCCTCGAATTCCGCCCCGGCGAGCAACCGGTGCTCTACGCCGGCAACATCACCTACTACCTGGAAAAGTCCGCCGAGGACGAGGCCGCGAAAAAAGGCATCGCCCCGCGCCTCGCCACCCTCGGCACCGCCGCTCCCGCCAACGGCTCGTCGCGCCAGTCCGTCCCCGGCGTCAACCGCAAGGAACAGCGCCGGATCGAAGCCGAGCAGCGCGAAATCCGCTCCAAAGTCCTCAAGCCGCTCGAAACCGAGTTCACCGCCCTCGAAGCCAAGATCGCCGAGCTCGAAGCCGCGCAAGCCACTCTCACCCAACAGCTTTCCAGCGAGGAAACGGGCAACAACCCCGGCAAACTCCGCGAGGTCACCAACGCCGTGGACAAGCTCGCGAAATCGCTCGAAGTCAGCTACACCCGCTGGGGCGCGCTCTCCGAGGAAATCGAGCGCCTCCGCACCAAGCACGGCATCGAAGCCTGAGAAAAACCTGTCCCGGCCGTCTCAGCCGGGATCGGAGGCTCCGGCTGGCAAGCTCGCCGCAGAGTCCATGCGGCCACGACCCAAAGGCCATCCGACCGCGATGCCCTCGCTTGTGCGATGTTCCCTCCATGGATGAAATCATCTTTAAAGTGCGTGAGGATGAGGTGGAAGGCGGCTTCGTCGCCACCGCCCTGGGTCATGCCATCGCCACCCAGAGCGATACTCTCGAAGAACTCCGGGAAATGGCGCGCGACGCCCTGCGTTGTCATTTTGGCGACGGATCGCCCGGCCCGCGGCCGAAGATCATCCGCCTCCACTTCGGCCGCGACGAGGCCTTGGTCGTATGAAAATCCCCCGCGACATCGGCGCGCCCGAACTCATCCGCGCCCTGCGGGTGCTCGGCTACGAGTCGGTGCGACAGGATGCCCATTAGCACCCATCCTATCCGGCGGCATCGATCCGAATCGCCCGACAGGATGTCGGGGCGAAACAGTCGATAAAATATCGACGCGCCTTATTTTTCAGACCGCCTCTAAGCGAGCTTGCTCCAGTTCCTGCTTGCCAGATTCACTTTGTATCCCAAAGCGAATCTGGCAAGCACAACCCGCCCCCAATGAAACGTCCCGTTCTCCACTGCCTTGTCCTCCTCATTGTTTCAAACCCGCTCCTCGCCGGATTAGAGCCCGGCGAGCAGATCAACCTCACCATCCGAGGTGTCGATCCGGCGGAACAGCAGAAGATTTCCGGAATCTATCGGGTCGGTGAAAGCGGCGGCGTGCGGCTTCCGATTCGGGATTGTGGCGGACGGGGAATTCCGGTTGCTTCGCTGCATGACGAAATCCCCGCGCCGTTTGATTTTAACCGCTGCCGCCACGGCGGCATCACTCCACGCCGCCCAACCATGAAACTCCTGCTCATCGGCCACGGCTACCTCGGCCAGGCGATCACCCGCGAATTCCGCGAGCACGGCTGGGAAGTCACCACCACCTCGCTTTCCGGAAATGACGGCACGCTTGCCTGCGACATCGGCAACCCGGATGACGTGGCAAAGCTCCCGCCCGCCGATTTCATCGTCCACTGCGCCGCCTCCGGCCGCGGCGGGGCGGAAGCCTATCAGCATGTCTATGTCGATGGCTGCCGGAACCTGGTGGAGAAATTTCCCGGCACGCCCTTGCTTTTCACCTCCAGCACCTCGGTTTACGCGCAGACCGACGGCTCGGTCGTCACCGAGGAAAGCCCCGCCATCCCGGACCGCGAAACCGGCGGCCTTTTGCTGGAAGCCGAGCGCGTCACCCTCGCCGCGGGCGGCGTTGTCGCGCGGCTGGCGGGAATTTACGGCCCCGGCCGCAGCGTGATTTTGAAAAAGTTCCTCAGCGGCGAGGCGGTCATCGAGGAAGACGGCCGACGCTTCCTCAACCAGATCCACCGCGACGACGCGGCGCGCGCCATCTATCACCTCGCCGCCAGCCGAGCCACCGGCGTCTTCAACGTCAGCGACTCCACGCCGCTCACCCAGCTCGGCTGTTATGAGAGACTGGGCGGAATTTTCTCCCGCCCGCTGCCGCCATCCGGCCCGCGCGATCTCAACCGCAAACGCGGCTGGACGCACAAACAGGTGTCCAACGCGAAACTCCGCGCCACCGGCTGGCAGCCGCGTTTTCCGTCGTTCATCGACGCCGCGGAGTCCGTCGCGGCAACCATCATCAGCCCGCCTCAGAACCCATAAGCCAGGCCGACGCCGGCGTGGAAAAAATCCCTCAGCAGCGCGTCTTCGGAGTATCGCGCCACGTCACGGTTGACCGCGAAGTTGTAGCTCGCATGGACAGTCACGGAGATCGCATCCGTCAAGAAATACGTTCCGCCGAGCCTGAGCTCGACATGGTTCGCGCCATCGTGCCCATCGGCGACGAAACCCTGATTCATTCCGAAAACGATGGCCGGCGTGAGCTTCAGGCTGGCAGAAAGATCGAACTCCCGACTCAATGACGTCTCGATGAACGCTCCCTCGGCGTCAAAAGAGTAATAGGCATCCACGCCCAGCGCGACCTCGCCGGGGAACCCGGACCAGGAGCCTCCAGCGCCGATTTCATGATCGTGGCCCCCATCCTGCAGGAAACGGAGGTGGGTGTAGGCGACATACCATTCCAGATCCTTCCAGTCCCAACTCAAGGCGGTGGAAAGCTGCAGTTGAGGATGGCGGATGGTGAGCGGAAGTGCGGGCGGGAAAGGGCCCGCAGGGAAACCCGGTGTTCAAGATTGAGGCAATGGGGCGAGCCATCTCCGTGCGTGGCAGCCGATATTTCGCGGCGGGGAAGTTCAAGAGGGTGATTTCGATCTGGCGAAATCCATCCCCTCAGAAGCAATCCCACGCACTCGCAACCCGCTCAGGATGAGTGTTTTCCGCCTCAATCTTGAACACCGTTGCATGGGAGCCTTGCAGCACGGGCATTGGAGCGGATCAAAGTGCGACGGTCATAGACACGCCGCTACATCGGATGAGATCGCGCCAGAGGGGACGCATGGATTTTGCGGATTGTTTCGGTGGGGCGGGAGGTGGTCGATGACGGCAAAGGCACAGGCCTTTGGTCATCGGGGTTGACGAGCAGGGCGCGGACGCCTTTCAGGGGCGGAATCCCGCGCACGCGGCTTTCACCGCGGCCATGTGGGCGGCCACGCGCTGGCCCAGAGCGGCGTGGCTGGGGGTCTCGAAAGTAAAGGAGACGGGACAGCCCGCTTTCGCCAGATAGATCGCTTCCGGCCAGCCTTCCGGCAGGTCGGGCTCGGCGGGGTGATAGATCCAGCCGGCCTCGCGCGGCTCGTGTCCGTCGATCTCCGGTCCGGCCTCCGGCGGGAACCACGGACTGACCGCCTCGAGGATCAGCCGGGCGCGCTCCGGATCATCGTCTCCCAGATTGATTTCATAAAAGTAGAAGCCCGTGCTCTCCCAATCCTCATGCAGGGAAATGAACAGGTCCGGCGCGGGCCGGGCGTCGAGCCAGAGCGCGTGGGCGACAACTTCCAGCGTGGCGCGCTGCCAGTAGTCGCGGTTCAGGTCCACCCCGCCGGCGTTTTCGCGGGTGACGGCGGCGAGGCCGGAGGGATTGAGCGCGGGACAGAGCGACCAATGGACGGCCGGGTCGAAAAATCCCTCGCGCATCAATTCCAGCAGCGCGAGCGGACCGGCGGGCTCGTCGCCATGAATCCCGGCCGAGAGATAGACGCGCGGCCCGCCGGCGGGGCGCTCCCAGGCAATGAGCGGTCCGCTCTCCAGATCCGCGAGCAGCGTCGGCGAGAAGCCTGCCGCATCCGCCGCCTCGCGGAACGCGGTCTGGTAATGCTGCCAATCGAACACCTCGCTCATCGCCGGAACCATGCGGACCTCGAACCTATTTGAAAAGCTCTGTGAAGAACGCCCGCGATGTCGGCTCCGGACCGTGCCAGCTCGAGCGCGCCGGTGCCGCCGAAACAATAACCGATCGCCGCGATTTTCTTCGCATCCGTGCGCTCGTCCGCCTTGAGCAAATCGAGCGCGGCGGTGAGTCGCGCCCGATAGAGGGTGCGGTCGCCCTTGTATTTCCCGGCCTCCTTGCTGATAGATGACGGGTTTCTCGACCAGCGCCGCCTGGACAGCGGTGACGAGGGAGGCTGCGAGGGCGAGCGCATTTAGAAATCTCATGACCCGGAGCTATTGCCCGGAATTTGTTCCCGTCAAATTTCTAAATAACCGGTGCTCAGCGCTCGATGCCGCAGCGGAGCACGAACCACGCCGGGTTCAAGTGGCCGAGGGGTTCCCGCAGTTGGTCGATTTCAGCCGCGGGTCCGTGAAACTCGAGGCGAGTGAGATCGGCCACCGTGAGCATTTCCGCGAGGATTTCGCCGATATTTTCGAGATGAATCAGCACCCCGGCGGCACCTGCGTAGCCTTCCCGGCAGAACACGGCGTCATCGAAGACGGTGAATTCGTAGAAACAACACGCTGGTTCGCCGCGGGTTTTGGCGACGAATTTTTCCATCACGATGTTGACCTGGCCGGCCTTTTCCGGGTGGGCTTTGAAATACGGATGAATCGTAACGAGGTTGGCGGGCAGGTTCATAAAGTGGGTGGGGATTTTAAATTATTCCGCGTCGAAGACGACGCGGAAGCCGAGGTCGGGGCGGCGCAGCGAGCGGTCGGCGGTCCACTCGCGGGTGAGCGCGTTGCTGCCGGGTTTCAGATAGGAGCCGCCGATGACGACCCAGAGTTTCTCGCCGAGCGGGTTGGCCGGGTTGGGCGCGGGCCTCGCCGTCCACTCGCAGACCGAGCCCGCCATGCCGAGGAGTCCGGCGGGGGTGCGGTCGAGGGTTTGGGAAGTGACGGGAGCCCACGGGCCGGGCGGGATCGCGGCGGGCTTTTTCACCTCCAGATTGAGCGCGGCGAACCATTCTTCCTGGGTGGGAAGGCGGGCTTTCTTCCACTCGGCATAAGCGGCGGCGTCCCACCAATCGACCCCGGTGACGGGGCAATCGAGGGTCACCGGCTGGTCCCGCCAGATTCCGTTAGCCCTGGCGGCGGCGAAGAGGGCGGGCCAGTCGGCCGGTTCGTGGGAGGTTTTCCCGGGTGCCTGACTGTCGGGATCGAAGGTGTGCTCGCGACCGTCCTTGGCGAGCGTGCCGAGGATTTCGAGAAACCCGGCGTATTGGCGGATGGTGACCTCGGTGGCGGAAATGCGGAAGGCGCGGTGACTCTCCGCGCTGCCATCCGGCGTGGGAGAATCACCCGCAGCGACGGCGACGGCGTCCGGCAAGCCGACGCGGGGCGGCGCTGGCGGCGCTGGCGGAGCCGGCGGCCTCATCCGGCTGGCAAAAACGACAATGGCGACTGCCACCACCGCGGTCCCCAGCGCGATCAGCGCGACGGGTTGCTTTTTTCTGGCAGAAAAGCCCGCGCGGGTGGCGGTCAGCGTCGACGCGGGATCGGCGAGCTGGTGCTCGATCTGCATGCAGTAATCGCGCACCTGATCCCAGGTGAGCGGGGCTTCGAGGCCCTCGCCGCGCATCCAGGCGCACACGGTGAGCATGCGGGTGGCGCCGGGCTGGCCGGCGGCGACGAGAGGGACGAGGGCGTTCCCGAGATGGACGATGTCCCGCAAGGATTGGTCCGGCGCGCGAGGTCCGGCGACGGCGAGATTTTCCAAACGGACGACGCCGTGCTCATTTTGATAGACCGCGCCGAGGCCTAATGGAGAAGTCGCCTGACCGAGGGCTTCATGCTGGAGATGGGCCTCGGCGACCCGGCGCAGCAGATGGGCGAGACGGGCGGGGGCCAGCCGCTGCTTGGTCTTTGCCCGCATCGCGAGGGTGACGCCGGGCAGGAGTTCGTGGGCGTAATAGAAGGGTCCGGGCCCGGCGACGGCTTCGTAAACGGAACCTATCAGAGGATGGTCGACCGCGGCCTTGGCGCGGACATCTGCCAGAAACGCGTCCTTCCGACCGGACTGCTCCGCCCGCAGCTCATCGACCAGGACGAGGCGGGAAACCGAAGTCTGTTCGGCGAGCCATGTCCTGGAGACGGTGTTTTCCGCGACCAGTTCCTTGAGCCGGTATTCGCCTAGCAGGCGGTTTTCAGGGGCGTCATTCATCGGGTTTTGGAGAGCTCACTTGATCGGAAGAGGCGGCAGCAGCGGCAGGTTCGGGTCGAAGTCCGGCGGCAGCGAGTCTTGGAATTCCGGCAGCAGCGGGTCGCCGGAGGTCGGGGCGGGCGAGCGCGGGATTTTCGCCGCGAGGTCGCGCGGCCAGGCCTGCACGTCGAGGACCTCGCCTTTATAAAGCAGGGAAACGACCTGGCCGTAATAGCTGCGGCCGCCGAAGAGATGCTCGGTTTGGCCGTCCTGGGGCGGAATCAGGTAGGTCATCCGCAGGCTTTCCTCGTCGCCATTCCAGTCGAAGGGCAACGTCACCCACTGCTCGGTGACCCAGGATTTGTCCTCGAGCTGGACGATCGCGCCTTTGGAAGTGCGGTTGAAAAAGGTGACCGAAACCGCGATTTCCGCGACGTCGATTTGCTCGCCCGGAGCCTTCTGCACCGGGATCGTTAGAACCACGCGCTCGCCGGCGGCGTTTCTCGAGTCCTTGAAAATCCGGACCCGGCTCAGCGAGAGCTTGCCGAGCATCGCGTCCGGCTGCTCGAAGCCGTCACGCAGCTTGCCGGCGGCCAGCGCGTAAAGCGAGCCGGCGCCCGAGACGCCCATTTGGAAAACCTTCTCGAAGTGCGCGGCGGCGGTGTCGAACACGCCCATCTGCTCGTGGACGAGGCCGAGCTCGTAATGCACGCTAGGATCTTCCGGGGATTGGGAAAGGGCTTCTTCGAGTTTCACGATGGCGAGCCCCATGTCGCCGGCGACGCGCGCCTGGCGGGCTTCACGGACCATCCGCTCTGACCGCGGATCGCCGACTTGCGGCACTGCGACGGGCGTCGGTGGCGGCAGCGAAATTGGCGGCGGCCCGACTGGCGGATGGGAGACGACCGGCGATGACGATGACCCGGCCCCGGCGGCGGGAATCCGCACGGCGATCAATTTCGGCACTTCCTTGATCACGGTGCGAACCTCGCGCGACTCCTCGAATCGCGTCGCCAGCGCCAAGCCCGCGACTAACAACTGCGAGAACGCCATCAGCGCGAGCACCCAGCAGGAAATCGCGAAAACCGGCGGGCGTCCCGCAAGCGGCGAGTTGGGTTTCTCGGATACCATGCGCGGGAAGATGTTGTGCCGGTATCCCCTTGTCAATCCGGCGGGCGGAAGCAAGGGGGCGGCGGTGGCTTATGGGAAAATGACCTCCTGACCGGCGGCCGGGCCGTGGCCGAAACTATCGCCGATGTCCTTGCTGGTGACGAAGAGCATCAGCGAAATGAGGGCGAGGGCGCAGAGGGTCTGGAGGATTTCCAAAGGCCTCGCCTTGACCGGGCGGCCGAAGATTTTCTCCAAAATGGCGAGCGTGATGTGGCCGCCGTCGAGGACGGGAAACGGCATCATGTTGAGGACCGCGAGGTTGACGTTGAAGAGCACCATGAAGGCGAGGATGCGCCGCCAGCCGTCGTCCATTTGCAGGAGCTGGAACTGGAGCTTGCCGATGCCGACCGGGCCGCTGAGGTGGCCGACGCCGATGCTGGAATCCGGCGCGGCCACGCTGACGATGGTGGTCCACATCATCCGCAGGCTGTCGCCGACTTGCTTGAACGGGCCGGGATGGACGATGCCTTGGTTCTGATAGGGCGCGCCGTAGAAGCCGAGCCCGAGCATCGGGCCCTTGCCCGCCGGTGACAGCGGGACGACGGGAGTGGCGGTGCGCTTGAGGATTTCCCCACCGCGCTTGACCTCGATTTCGATGGGGTTCGCGCCGGTTTCCTTGACGAAGGCGACGGCGGATTGGTCGTCGGCGAAGGTGCGGCCGTTCATGGAGATGAGGATGTCGCCCTCCTTGAAGCCGGCTTTGTCGGCGGGGCTGCCCTTGACGATGGAGCCGAACTCGATGTGGTCGATTTCCGGACCGATGCCGACCTGGCGCAAACCGCCGCGCTGGAACCACTTGGTTTTGCGGGTCTCAAACTCGGACACGAGCTTGAGCGGAGCCGCCGCGCCCGCGCGCTCGACGGTGAACTCGATCTGTTTGCCTTTGGAGAGGATGATGTTCTCGGTGATGCTGTCGAGCGAACCGGCGAATCCGTCCACGGGGTTGCCGTTGATTTGGATGATTTTGTCGCCCGGAAGAATGCCGGCTTTGGCCGCCGGGCTGCCTTCCATGACCTCGCCGACGATCTGGCTGGGGATGAAATCCTTCGGTTTGCCCACGCCGTAAACGACCAGGGCGGAGAGCAGGGCGAGCAGCATCGAGAACAACGGCCCGGCGAAGGCGACGATGATTTTGTCCAGCGGCGTGATCGGCGGCAGGGGCTTGTCATCCTTGCTGCCGCCTTCGAGCGCCTCCATCGGCGCCATTTGCGGCAGCGCGACGAAACCACCAGCCGGAATCCAGCCGAGCCCGTATTGGACGCCGTTGATTTCCTTTTTCCAAATCGGCGTGCCGAACCAGATCTGGAAGCGGTCGATCCGCAAACCGCGCCACTTGGCGGCGAGGAAGTGGCCGAGCTCGTGGACGAAAATGATGACGTTGAAACTCATCACCACGGCGAAGATGAGCAGGATCACTTGGAAAACGGCGGGAATGGCGGACATGAGTAAGGAAAGAACTTCGGAAAGCTAGCGATGCCGGACCTTCCGGCAAGTGGATTAAATTTTCCAAAAAAACCGTCCGCCCTTGCTTGTCCTCACGTCCCTCGCACCACGATCTTCTCCGCCTTGAGCCAGCGTTTCAGGACGGCGGGATTGGCGGTGAGATTTCCGAGCATCCGCCACTTCGAGCGCTGGAGCACGCCCGCTTCCGTGCGGCCTTCATCGACCACGCACCACGGCCGCGAGCCGGAGGAGTGGATGAAACGAAAACCACCGCCGCCGACGACGACGAACGCGACATGGCTGTCGAGCCCGATCACATAGACACCGGGCTCGCGCGTCTCGACCTGCGAGGCGAAGGCCTGGTATTCCTTGCCGACGCTGAGGTCGCAGGACTCCTTCGGTAAAAACGAGCGCAGGATGTTTTCCGACGGCTGCTGCGCGAGCTGATAGCGGTCCACCTGGAATCCGGCGTCTTTCAGGACCGTGGCCACGAAATACCCGCAGGCGATTTTCCCCGCGCCGGGACCTTTCGCGGTGCCGTTGAAATCCCACGGCGTGCCGAGCCAGCAACGCATCATCGCGGGCAAGGCCTGTTCCAAAACGGCCCGCGCGTCGCCCTCCACCGCCGTCCGCGCGGCATCGGTTTTCGACTGGGCGTGGCGTTTCGAGAGTTCCTTGCGCCAGCGTTCGAGGTCTTTTGTCAGGACGGCGTAGGTCTTGGGGTCGGGTCGGATCTTCTGCGGTAAGCCATGTTTCGCGCCACCGCTCGCCGCCTGCCACAGCTCCGCCAAAGGAGCCCGGAACCACCAGCCCGCACCACCGGCCAAGGCCAAAATTGGAATGAGCATCAGCCAGCGTTTTCGCATGTCCGGAGGCTAAAACGGTTGCAGGTTCGCCACAAGCCCCGGAAACTCGCCGCATGCTCAAGCAACAACGCGCCGACCACGTCCGGCGCCGGCTCCAGGAACTCTATCCGGAAACCCCGATTCCGCTCGATCACAAGGACGCCTATACCTTGCTGGTCGCCGTCCTGCTGTCCGCCCAATGCACTGACGTCCGCGTCAACCAGGTCACGCCCGCGCTGTTCAAACTCGCCGACAACCCGCGCGACATGATGCGCGTGCCGGTCGCGGACATCCAGGCGATCATCCGCCCGTGCGGCCTCTCGCCGAAGAAAGCCGCCGCCATTTCCGAGCTCTCCAGAATCCTCGTCGAGCAACACGGCGGCGAGGTTCCCGCGGATTTCGCCGCGCTCGAAGCCCTGCCCGGCGTCGGCCACAAGACCGCTTCGGTGGTGATGGCGCAGGCCTTCGGCGTGCCGGCCTTCCCGGTGGACACCCACATCCACCGCCTCGCCACCCGCTGGAAACTCACCTCCGGCAAAAACGTCGTCCAGACCGAGCGCGACCTGAAAAAACTCTTCCCGCGCAACTCGTGGAACAAGCTCCACCTGCAAATCATCTTCTTCGGCCGCGAGCATTGTTCCGCCCGCAACTGCGACGGGAAAAGCTGCCTGCTGTGCCGCGAGCTTTTCGCCAAAGGCTGAGTCTCAGGCACTCACGTCCTGCTCCAAAAACCCCTTGGCAAGGGGGGAAGTCCGCTTACCGTTTTACGATTCCTCCTTAAGGTTTTCGTACTTCAATCCGCGCCGCATCCCATGAAAACTCCTTCTCTAGCAATCCGGGCGTTCGCCGCCGTGCTTTTTTTCGCCGCTCTTCAGGCTCCGCGTCTCGTCGCCGCGACGACGAGTTCCATCAGCCAATACGGGATCACCTGGACCTTCAGCCAGCCGGTCACTTACGGGCAGTTCATCAACGGCGACTACTGGGTCGTCGGTCCGGTCACGGTCGCCAGCGTCTCCCCCGCGCCGTCGGTGGCGCCGCCGGACGAGGTCAACGACCTCGGCACTAACCAATGGGGCGACACCGGCTTGCAGAGCAACACCACCCGCCGCAACGGCTCGATGGTCGTGATGACGCCGGGCAGCAGCCAGGGTTACGATTCGCGCGGGGTCACCTACAACGCCGCCACCTCGATTTCCTTTCCCTACGCCCTCGCGGTCAACCGCTCGCTGATCTCCTCGAAAAGCCGGCTGACGATTCCCAGCCAGCAAATGCACCACGCGATCATGTGGACC
>NZ_JBIKBQ010000088.1:0-17946 GCF_058122085.1 Luteolibacter sp.
CAGCAATCCGTGCACCGATCCAACAAGGAGCTTGTCCGGTTCCTCAAAGACTTCGTGAGCGAACATAATAAGACCTGCGGACCGTTTGTCTGGACGAAAGGTCCTGAGAAACTGCGGCGGATCATTCAACTAACTAAGTCTTATCAAATCCAAACGCACAGTCACTAAGGAAACGGTGCACTAGGTGAATGGAGGTTATTGTCCAGCAGGTCCGTAAATTAGACCTCGCTGGAGCGGGAAGGCGGAGATCACCGCGCCCTTTCAAAACGCGACGGCTGCAGACGAGATGCTTGTAGCGGCGCTCTGTGAGCGTCGATGCCGATGAGGTGCGCGGAGCCTCTTCATTGGATTTCTCCCTGGCGTTCCCGCCTCGGGGCCAGTTAGCGACGGTCGCAGACCGACGCTACAGGGATCGCGCGGCGATTTCCCGCTGCCACGGGCGTGGGTCATCGCGCACGGGCACCCGCACCTCTGGAACAGACACTCGTTCAACGCGCACGGGCACCCGTACCTCGGGAACAAGCACTCGTTCCACGCGTAACGGGGGTCCTTACATCGGGAACAGGCACCCGTTCCACGCGTAACGGGGGTCCGTACATCGGGAACAGGCAGTGGAAACACGGGCCCGCGGCCTCGGGATCGGGTTTTTCGCGCCGGTTCCTCGCGCATCATGGCACCGGACACGGAAACCGAAGGTCCGGCACCACGCGCCGGGAGCTGCACGCGGATCACAGATTTTCAGCACCGTGGAAGGGACGAAGCGCGGCAAGGATTACCCGTTATGGAATCATCCTTTAATGAAATTACCAAACATGTAACTTCCCAGCTGACAGTGCCTGAAGGGTCCGGCAGAGTCCACGTCCATGAAGGTCATTGGACTCACGGACGGGTTGCGAGGCGCTGCGGAACTGCAATGCGCGGTGGATTTCCGCCGTGGGTCGCCGAAGTGGAGAACGGCACCTGGGGCAGTTGGGAGGAACTGAAAAAACATTACCCTAACGCCAGCCAGACGGCCGGGAGTGAGACGCACTTTCCGCTCACCGCCGATGGCACGGGCGTCCGGGCCATGATCCTGTTCAAGCAGCCGCTGATGATCCTGCTCTGCATCGCCCCGTCGCCGATAACTTTCCGGCCACCCCACCGCCGCCGAATTTCCCTGCCCCAGTCCAAATAAATAAAAAAGAAAACGCCATCCCCATACCATGAAACTACTCAAAACTCCCGAGCAACACGCCGCAGCGCTTGAGCGCGTCCGGCTGCTTGCCACGCGAGGTGAGCACCTGACGGAACCCCAACAGGACGAAATGGAGATCCTGATTGTCCTATGCGAGAAATATGAAAAGGAAACCCAACCCGTTGCACCACCCACCCCGCTGGAAGCCATCCGGTTCCGCATGGAACAGATGGGCTACAAACAGAAAGACCTGGCCAGACTGGTGGGCGGCGCGAGCCGGGCCTCCGAAATCATGACCGGCAAGCGCGGGCTCACCACCGAGATGATCCGCCGCCTGCGAGACGAGTGGGGCATCCCCGCCGACTCACTGCTCGGTGGCAGCACGCCCGACCCATCCGCGCCGACTCCCGGCGCGGATGGCGCGTACGATCCGGACAACTACCCGCTGAAGCAGATGTATGGCCGCGGTTATTTCCCGAAATATTCCAACGACTGGAAGAGCCACCGCAAGGATCCTGCGGGGCTGTTGCAGGACCTCTATCCGCGCGGCTCCGGCGTGCGGCGGGAACTGGCCCACTGCCGCCAAGGTGGCGGGGAAAATTCAAAAGCCAACCCGCACGCGCTGGAGGCCTGGCAACACCGGGTGCTGGTGCGGGCGACGGAAAAGAAGAACCTGCCCGCCTACGACCGGGCGGCGCTGGACGGGAATTTCCTGCGCTGGCTGGCCGGACTGAGCGTTCTGGCGGATGGGCCGCGGTTGGCCTGCGAGGCGCTGGAGGAAAAAGGCATCACCATGGTCATCGAGCCGCACCTGGATCAAACCTATCTGGACGGAGCCGCCCTGCTGGGCACCGACGACCGGCCGGTGATCGGGCTCACCCTGCGGCACGACCGGCTGGACAATTTCTGGTTCACCCTGTTCCACGAGATCGGCCACGTGCTGTTCCACCTCTCGACCGAGAATCCGGCGATCCTGGATGTGGACATCGACCGGAAGAAAACCGGAGTGGTCGAGACCGAGGCGGACCGCTTCGCGCTGGACACGCTGATTCCACCGCGGGTCTGGGACGAGCAGGTGCGCCACCTGCACTTGGCCGCCGAAATCCGCGCTGCGGCCAAGCGGCTGTGCGTCCATCCGGCGGTGATCGCCGGCCGCCTGAGACGCGAGGCGAATGACTACCGCATGCACCGCACGCTGGTGGGCTACCACCAGGTGAAACCACTCTTTGGAATCGCAGAGGAAAATTAACGCAGATGAAAGCCATCCCCCACAGAGTCAATTCTTCGGACGACCCGGCGGTCCACCCCTATCTTTTGAATCCAGCGGACGGCTCGGCGAGCAGCCCCTACCCTTTTCCCAGGCGGAGGACTCCACGCAGACCTCCGGCTTCGAATCCCCCGGCACGGCCCGACCGCGAGTGCGGATCAGGGAGCACCGTCCGGGGTTTACTGTATCGACATCTACCCTCATGGCGAATGCCCGTACATCAACCCAACGCCGTCGGCCTGGCAGAAAGGCCGAAGACATCCGTCTCGTGTGGAAGGAGCAAGCTCCGGAAGCCGTGTTTGCGGAAAAACCCCTCGCTGAACTGGAAGCCTCCCTTGCGGAGCTCCAACAGTCCAACGAGGATTTGAAGATCAGGGACCAAGCCCGCTCGGCCGCCGTGAAAACGCGCGACGACAAGCTGAAGTCCCTGGCCGCGCTGTTGCGCGTCGTCGTGAAGGGCGTGCAGTGCCATCCGGCCCACGGCGAGGACAGCCCGCTGTATCGCGCGATGGGCTACGTGCCGTTCAGCGAACGCAAAACCGGCCTCATCCGACGCCCGAAGGCGGGTGCCGGTGATCCCGCCGCGAATGGAGAAGCCGCCGTCTGATTCGCTCCTGGCAGAGTAAGAAATCAGAACGACGGCTTGGGAACTGAAACCACCGGTCCGCGAGGGCCGGTGGTTTTTTGTCTGGAGTGAAGAAACCACGGTTTCCCCAAATTGCCAAGGAAAGGATTTCCGGACACGCCGGGTCAGATCCGCTCAAGCGCTGGATCGCGGCTACCGGGATGTCAGGGGATCGCAAATGAAGAGGCTGCGCGCGTTTCCTGGACATCGACGCTCACAGAGCGCCGCTACATGCGGTTCATCCGCGCTTGAAACTTTCCCGCCGCGCCGCCACAAGTGCCGCGCCATGCATTTCGACTTCGACTCCCTGATCCAGCGCCGCGGGACCGGCTGCATCAAATACGACCGCCGCCCCGAGCTCGATCCGTTCTGGGTCGCGGACATGGACTTCGCCTCCTCCCCGGTGATCCTCGATGCGCTGCACCAGCGCGTGGACCACGGCATCTTCGGCTACGCCCAGCCTCACGCCGGCCTGAACGAGACCGTCATCACCTACCTGCGCGAGCGACGCGGCGCGACCGTCCCGCTGGAGCACGTCATCCACCTCGGCGGACTGGTCCCCGCGCTCTCCCTCGCCGCACGGGCGTTGTGCCAACCCGGCGACGCGGTGATGACATGCACCCCGGTCTATCCGCCGTTCATCGGCGTCCACCACGACGCGCATGTCTCGCTGATCACCGTGGACCACGCGATGGTCGATGGTCGATGGAGTTTCGATTGGGAATCCATGGCAAACGCCGTCACCCCGGACACCAAGGTCTTCCTCCTCTGCAATCCACAGAACCCGCTCGGCCGCGTCTTCTCCGCCGCCGAAGTCACGAAACTCGCCGCCTTCTGCGAGACCCACGACCTCGTGCTCGTCTCCGACGAGATCCACTGCGACCTGATCTTCGACGAGACCGCCACCCCGCATTTCTCCGCGCTCAATCTCCCTGAAAACCTCGCCAAGCGCACGATCACCCTGCTCTCCCCGAGCAAGACCTGGAACATCGCCGGCCTCGGTTACGCCTTCGCCGTGATTCCGGACGACAGCATCCGCCGCAAGTTCGCCGCCGCCCGGGGGCACACGCTTTGCGAAATCAACGCGCTCTCCTACTACGCCGCCGAGGCCGCCTATCGCGACGGCGAGCCGTGGCGTCTGGAGCTGATGGACTATCTGAAAACCAACCGCGACCTGCTCGTCGATTTAATCAACACCCGCTGCCCCGGCTTGTCGGTGAGTCCCGGCCAGGCCACCTATCTCGCATGGATCGACGCCCGCGGCATGGGCGTAGAGAATCCCGCGCAGCACTTCGAGAAAAAGGCCGGGCTCTTTCTATCCGACGGAGCCTACTTCGGCTGGCCCGGCTGGGTCAGGTTCAACTTCGGCTGCCCGCGCGCGAGGATGCTCGAAGGACTGGAGAAAATCGCCGCGGCGCTGTAATCAATCGAGATAGGAATTTTCCATGGCTTCCTCGCCGATGGTCGTTCCCGGCCCGTGCCCCGGCAGGACGCGGGTGTCGGCGGGCAGGCTCATGAGGTGGCGCGCGATGCCGTCAAGCAAACGCGTCGTGCTGCCGCCGGGAAGATCCGTCCGGCCGATGGAACCGGCGAAGAGGGTGTCGCCCGAGAACACAACCCCGTGATCCGGCAGATGGAACGTCACGCTGTCGGTCGAGTGCCCGGGAACGTGGGCGAGGGAGATTTCCAGCCCCGCGATCCGCAGCGGCTCGGTCATGACGAAAAGCCGGTCGATTTGATAGGGTGTCACCGCGATCGGCAGCCCCCACGAGCGGGCCATGGATTCCAGGGTCAGATCCTTGGAATAGTCGGCGTAGGCGTGAAGCCTTGCGCCCAGCGCCTTGAGCGCGGCGGCGTCGGTGACGTGGTCGTAGTGCTGGTGGGTGAGCAGCACGTCATCGACCCGCACGCCGCGGCGGGTGATCCACTCGGCGATTCCTTCCGGCGCGTCGATGAGGAGATTGCCGTCGGGAGTTTCGACGAGGTAGCCGTTGGTCTGGACCATGCCGCCGGTGTAGAGGGAGATTTTCATAAGCGCGGGAAACCTGCACGGGCATGCCCGGCGAGGTAAAGCGAAACCCTCCCTGATGCCGCGGGCCGCCCGGTTTTAGCGGGCGAAGCCGATGTAAATCCCGAGCACAACGAGGACGAGGGCGAGGCTGGCCCACTTGGCGTTTTTCCAAGGAGTCATGTCGATGGTGTTGCCGCTGACCAGTTCCCATGGAGTGGAGCGCGGCTTCACGGCACCGATGACGAGCATGATGACGACCAGCAAGGCGAAGACGAGACCGAGGAAATGGAACTCGTGGATGCCCAGCCCGGTGACGGGATTCATCCCGTCTGGCAGGAAATAACCGAGGGCGATGGTCACGACTCCGACCACCAGGCCGACGGTGCCCGCCACGGCCGGGATGCGGCGGTTGAGCATGCCGACCACCACTACCGCGAAGATCGGGATGAAATAGATGCCGTTCATTTTCTGGAGGTATTTGAAAATACTCTCCTGACCGGCCAGCAGCGGCGCGATGATCATGGCGGCGATGGCGGTGACGACCACGAAGATTTTCGCCGCGCGGACCATCTGGGCCTCGCTGCCCTTCGGATTGATCACATGATGATAGAGTCCAATGCTGAACAGCGCCGAGGTGCTGTTCAGCGCGGCGTTGAACGAGCTGAGGATGGCGCCGACCATGACCGCGGCGAAGAAACCGGTCAGAGGGGCTGGCAGAAGGTCGAAAACCAGCTTGCCATACGCCTGGTCCGCGCGGACGCCCTGGCTGGCATAAAGGTGATAGGCGACAATCCCGGGAATGACCAGATAGACAGGGCCCAGCAACTTGAGACCGCCGGTGAGGAGCACGCCCTTCTGCCCTTCCGCGAGGCTGCTCGCGCCGAAGGTCCGCTGGATGATCTGCTGGTTGGTGCACCAGTAGAAAAGATTCAAGAGCGCCACACCGGTGAACAGCGTGGAGAACGGAACGCTTTGACCGGCCTTGCCGATGGAGCTGAGCCTGGCGGGATCCGCCGCGTTGAGCACCTTCCAACCGGCGACCGCCCCCGCGCCGTCGCCCACCTTGTTGAGCGCGAACCAGGTGATCATGAAGCCGCCGACCAGCAGGCCGACGCCGTTGATCGTATCCAGCACGGCCAGCGTGCGCAGGCCGCCGAAGCGGGAGTAAAGCGAACCCATGATGCCGATTAGAATCGCGGTCCCCCAGAGGATCACCATGTCTGGCTGCATCACGTTGCCGAAAATGCTAACCGGCTCGGTGATGCCGGTGAGCCCCTTGAGATCGAGCATCTGCGAGAGTCCCACCGCGCCGCTGTAGAGGATGATGGGAATGAGCAGCAGCGCGTAAGCACTGAGGAAGATCAGGTTGGCGATGGTCTGGGTCTTGCGGTCGTAGCGGAGTTCAAGAAACTGCGGGACCGTGGTGATGCCGGTTTTCAGGAACTTCGGCAGAAAGAACATGGCCATGATGACCAGCGCGATGACGGCGATGACCTCCCAGGCCATCACGCTCAGGCCGTCGTTGAACGCGGCGCCGTTGAGCCCCACCATTTGCTCGGTGGAAAGGTTAGTCAGGAGCAGCGAGCCGGCGATGATCGGGAAAGTGAGGCTGCGGCCGCCAAGAAAGAACCCCTCGGAGCTGCTACTTTCATCCTTGCGGGTGATCATCCACGTGAGCAACGCGGCGGCAGCGGTGAAAAGGAAAAACGACAGGAGGGTCCAAGCATGCATGGTGTTCTTTAGTTGGGGTTTTTGTTGGGTTCTTACCCTGAGCGGCGGGATTCAGAAGCAGCGGTGCAAACGAATCAAGCAATGTTTTGCAGTTCCTATTCCGCGGAGAATCTGTGAATCATCGTGTGCTGGTAAGTCTCGCCGGGGCGGAGGACCGGGGATGGGAACGACGGTTGGTTGGGAGAGTCGGGAAACCCCTCGGTCTCCAGGCAGAGCGCGGTGCGGCGGGCGTATGCGACGCCGCCCTTGCCGATGGATTTGCCGTCGAGGAAATTTCCGCCATAGAACTGGATGGCAGGCTGGTCGGTGGAAACCTCCATCACCCGCCCGCTTTTGGGATCTTTCAAACGGGCGGCCAAGCGGACTCCGCCGCCTTTTTTCAGCACCCATGCATGGTCGTAACCACCACCGAATTTCAGGGCTTCGAAGTCGGCATCGATGCGGTCGCCGATGGTCGTCGGCTTGGTGAAGTCCATGGGAGTTCCCGCGACGGGGTCGATTTTCCCGGTCGGGATGAGGCCGATGTCAGTGGGAAGATAGCCGTCCGCGCCGAGCATCAGCACGTGGTCGTTGATCGACTTGGCGGGATCGCCCGAGAGGTTCCAATAGGTATGATGGACGAGGTTGAGGATCGTGGGCGCGTCGGTGGTCGCCTGCGCCTGCCACTTCAGCTCGTTGTCGTCGGTGAGAGTGTAAGTGATTTTGACCGCGAGGTTGCCGGGATAGCCCTCCTCGCCGTCTTTGGCGGTGTAGGAAAACTCGACTGCGTTTTCACCCGTGATTTTTCCGGACCAGAGCACTTTGTCGAAACCCTTCAGTCCGCCATGCAGGTGGCACGGGATGCCGCCGGGATCGTTGTTGGTGGCGAGTTTGTATTCCTTACCATCGAGCTTGAACTTGCCGTCCTTGATGCGGTTTCCGAAACGCCCCACCGTCGCGCCGAAATAGGATGTGTTGGTCAACCAGCCTTCCAAACTATCATAACCGTGGGTCAGATCCGCGGGTTTCCCGGATTTGTCGGGGGTTTCCATCGAGACCAGGATCGCTCCGTATTCGGTGACCTTGGCCCGCAGTCCGCTTGGGTTGGTGAGCGTGAAGACCCTCACTTTTCGGCCGTCGGGCATCGATCCATAATGCTCCTCTTTGATTTCAGTTCCGGCGGCCATTGCGGTGATTGATTGGAAAGCGAGCACGCTGGATACCAGCGCAAAGACAAATGCTTTGGGCTTCATCATGCGGCGGGAGCTTTGGCCAAGATGAGGGGCGCTGCCAAGCGTAATTCTCCACCCAATTGGATGATGACGAAGCCGCCCAGCCGTGATAGTTCAAAGGCCATGACGAACCATCCCGACTGGCAGGCAATCCTGGATTCCATTTTAGCCGACTTCGGCTGCCAAACCGGAACCATCCACCAAGCCGCAGCTGATGGGAAATTCCTGACGCTCGTCTGCCAGACCGGCGTCCCGGAGAGCCTGATGGACAAAATCTCGACGATTCCCTTCGGCAAGGGCATCGCCGGAGCCGCCGCCGAGCGCGCGGAGCCGGTCGAGCTCTGCAACCTCCAGCAGGACCTCGGCGGAGTCGCCAAGCCCGACGCGCGCAAGACCGGCGTGTCCGGCTCGCTCGCCGTGCCGGTTTTTTCGAAATCCTCCGGCAAGGTCATCGGCACGCTCGGGATCGGGAAATTCGCGCCTTACGAGTTCACGGCTGCGGAAAAACAAAGGCTGGCAGACTGCGCGGCGGAAATAGGCGGGCATTTCGAGCATAAACAAGCCCGGGGTGGTTGACCCGGCCGGGGATGTGATTAATCTCCCGCCATGACCACGGTGGAATCAGCAACCAAGGTGCTCGACACGATGCTCGGGCACCTCGGCTTCACAGCGACAATCGAGCTCCAGGAAACCCATGACGGACCCTGCCTGCAAATTCTCTCGGGTGACAGCGAGGCGATCATCGGCAAGGACGGCGACCGCCTCGACGACCTCCAATACCTCGTCAACCGAATCGTCCGCCGGCATGCGCCCAAGGCGGAGCGCATCAAGGTGGACTGCGAGCATTTCCGGTCCATCCAGGAAGACCACCTGGCCGGGGAAATCAAAGGCATCGCCGAGCGGGTGAAAGCCACCGGCAAGCCGTTCCAGATCCGCCCGCTCAATGCCTACTACCGGCGCCTGGTTCACCATATCCTCGCCGACGATCCGCTGATCGTCTCCCACTCGCCCCAAGGCGATGACCGGCTCAAACGGATCACCATTTCCGCAAAACAAGCACCCCCATCGGCCTCATGAAAAAATTCCTCTTTGACTGCGGCACCCGCGACGCGACCACTTCGCTCGGGTTTCTCGCACTCCGCGTGATGGTGGGACTGATGATGCTGATCGGACACGGCATTCCGAAAATCCAGAACTTCCAGGCGATTCTCAAGAAGGGGTTCTATCAACCCGAAGTGTTTCCGCTCAGCCTGATGGCGCCGCAGGTCAGCCTCGCGATGACGATCGGCGCGGAAGCCGTGGCTTCCGCACTGCTGGTGCTCGGCTTGATGACGCGCCCCGCCGCGTTCGTGTTCGGCTTCGCGATGGTGGTCGCCGCTTTTGGCGCGCACGTGGCGGACCCGTGGTTCTCCGGCGGCCCCGGAGCATCCAAGGAACTGGCGCTGATGTATCTGATCCCGGTGATCGCGATCATTCTAGCAGGCGGCGGCGGCTACTCGCTCGACGCCGCCATTTACAAGGAGAGCAAACGCCGCCGCTGGTGAGACCATGGAAACGCACCGACTTGTCCTTCCCGGCGACCTGAATCACTACGGATTCCTCTTCGGCGGCCGCATGCTCGCGTGGATCGACGAGGCGTCGTGGATCGCCGCGAGCCTCGACTATCCGCACTGCCAGTTCGTCACCGTGGCGATGGACACCGTGGAATTTCACCACAGCGTGCGCGACGGCACGATCCTGAGAATTTCCTGCGACCGCGAACGCGAGGGCAACACCAGCACCACCTACGCGGTGAGAGTCATCGACGAAAAAGCCGGATCGATGCCCATCTTCTCGACCCGGGTGACCTTCGTCAGCGTCGATGACGCGGGCCAGAAGCGCGCCATCCGTGGCTGAATGTGACACAGGCATTCCTGCCTGTTCTTCTCCAACAAAATCACCGTGGAACCTTTGATAGAAACCGTCGATATCGTCCTGCCCCTGGAGAAATCCGAGGACGATGCCGCCCGTCGCCAGGCCGCGGCGATCAAGCTCGGCGTTCCGGTCGCGCGCATCGGCGGGATCAAACTCCGCAAGCATTCGATCGACGCCCGCCAACGTGCCGTCAAGGTGCAACTGCGGCTGGATGTGGCGCTCGACGCCCCCCTGCCCCCGGACGAGACGCCGCAATGGGCGGTGCCGGCCCTCCCGCCTAACGCCCGACCGGTCATCATCGTCGGCTGCGGCCCGGCGGGGATGTTCGCCGCGCTGCGCTGCCTCGAAAACGGACTCAAGCCGATCCTGTTGGAACGCGGCAAAGACGCGAGCGCCCGCCGCTTCGACCTCGCCCCCCTGCTCCGCGAAGGGCGGGTCATCGAGGAGTCGAACTACTGCTTCGGCGAGGGCGGCGCCGGCACCTTCTCGGACGGCAAGCTCTACACCCGCGCCACCAAGCGCGGGCCGGTCGCCAAGGTTTACGAAGTCCTCGTCGCCCACGGCGCGCCGGAGGAAATCCTCACCGACGCCCACCCGCACATCGGGTCCAACCTGCTGCCCAACGTCGTCAAGGCAATCCGCAACTCGATCCTCGCCGCCGGCGGCGAGGTCCGCTTCCAAACCAAAGTCACCGATTTCCTGCTCAGTGGAAATCACATCCGCGGCGTGCTCACCGCGTCCGGCGAGGAAATTCTGGCGGACTCGGTGATCCTCGCGACCGGCCACTCGGCGCGCGACATTTACCGGCTGCTCGCCGCGAAGAAGATCTTGCTAGAGCCCAAGCCCTTCGCCGTGGGGTTCCGGATCGAGCACCCGCAGCCGTTCATCGACCGCACCCAGTATCACCTCGACTTCGGCCAGGAACGGCCGCGACTGCTGCCCGCCGCGCGCTACCGGTTGGCGACGAAGATCCGCGACCGCGGCGTGCATTCGTTCTGCATGTGCCCCGGCGGCTGGATCGTCCCGGCCTCCACCGAGAATGACGAGGTGGTCGTCAACGGCATGAGCCTCTCGCGCCGCGACTCGCCCTTTGCCAACTCCGGCATGGTCTCCACCGTCGAGCCCGAGGACTTGCAGAAACTCGTCAAGGAACACGGCGTGCTCGCCGGATTGGTTTTCCAAAAGGAACTCGAGCGCACCGCCAAGCAGGCCGGCGGCGGCGGCCAGGTCGCGCCGGGCCAGCGCGTCACCGATTTCCTCGATGGCAGAATCTCCGCCAGCCTGCCGGACACCAGTTATTTCCCCGGCACCAAATCCGCCCCGCTGCACGACTTGCTGCCGCAGTGGATCACCAGCCGGATGCGCGAGGGACTCCGCCTGTTCGGCCGGCAGATCCATGGCTACGTCTCCAGCGAGGCGCTGCTGCTAGGATTTGAAACCCGCACCAGCTCCCCCGTCCGGATTCCCCGCCGGGACGACACGCTCGAGCATCCCGAGGTCCACGGCCTCTACCCATGCGGCGAGGGCGCGGGCTACGCGGGCGGCATCGTCAGCGCGGCGATGGACGGCCTGCGCATCGCCGATGCCGTGGCGGCGGTTTCCAACCGCCAGGCCTAACCCTCCGGATCATCCAGAAGGGCCTGCAGCCGGTCTCGCAGCGAAACAGGAACCCGCTCTAACCAGCTCTCATCCAGCATCCCGATTTCCATCATGTCCAAGAGATGAACCTGATCTTTACGGCGATTGGAAGTGAGCTTCATCGTGACCAGCGCATCCAGATCGAGGAGGCGGAAATCCGAGTGGGAAGCATCAATTTCCGCCACATCGGGAGAAGGTTCGAGTGATTCCGGGTTCACCTTCTCCCCGGAAAAAATCAGGTGAACGCCATCGCGTGCCTTGGCTCCGGGGCCATCGAGAAACATCTCGATCCGGCCCTTTCCACCGAGGATGGAAACCGACCGATGGATGAAACCGCCCTTGGCCATCGCCGTGACGATGGCATCCATATCCTCGCGGCGCACCAGCAGATCGACATCGCGGGTATTGCGGACCACGGAATCGTCAACGCGGGATACCCAGGCGGCCACGGCGTTGCCACCGATGACGGCGTAAGGAAGCCCGGCAGCTTCAAGCAGCGCGGTGGCACGCCGGAGACGGTCTTTGACCTTTTCGATTCCTTCGCTCATCCGTGTCCATGAGGTTTCGCCAGTGATCATCGCAGGGGAAATCATGAATGTCTCTAGCCCGGCTGAGGGGGATTGTCCAGATGGGAAACGTGGCACTGCCGCACTGGCGCGAAAAAGCGAGGCCTTCGTGGGAAGGCCCCGCTTGATAGAACAGGCATGGCGGTTGGAAACCGCCGCCACGTTAGAACTGCGAGCTGAGCGAGAAGTTGAACTGGCCGCCCTTGTCCGCCTCGTCATCCGGAGAGGAAATCGGAATCGCGTAGTCGAGTGCCAGCGGCAGCGGACTAATCGGCAGCTTCAAGCGGATGCCGAAGCCCACGTCGCTATAGATATCGCTCGGGCTCGGATCCCAGCTGTCGGCATTCACGAAGCCCGTGTCGGAGAACACCGCGGCGCGGATGTTTTCGATGATCGGAATCGTGTATTCGACCGTGAGGTAACCCAGCGAATTGCCGCCGTAAACCTCGTCGGTGTAGCCCGTGTCACGCGGTCCGACGTCGCGGAACTCGAATCCGCGCAGCGTCCGGCCACCGCCAAGGAACATCCGCTCGAAGATCGGAACCTCGCCATCGATGGCATCCACGAAGGCGAGCTCCCCGCTGAGCGAAAGGATCGTGTCCCACTTCAGGTTCCAGTGCTTCTGGCCTTGCGCGGAAAGCGTGAAGGTATCCACATCACCGCCCAAACCGGCATAAGTGAGGCCAAGGTCAATCTTGTGACCGCTGCGAGGCTGGATTCCGCTGTCGCGGCTATCAAAGAGATAGTTCACCGCCAGGGCGCTGCGCAGGTAGTCTCCGCCGATATTTTCCTCGGAAAGCTCCGAGTTGGCGCCGCTCGTTCCATAGGGTCCGTCCGGATATATGTCGCTCGAATCCACTTCCGAGTCGATGTCAACCTGCTCCAAGCGATACTCGCCCTTGATCGAGCTCTTCGCGCCGAGAGGCTTTCTGAGGGAAATCGCGGCACCCATGTTGGACTGGTCGTAGTAGTCGCTGAAGTAAGACGATTCCTTGAAGAAAAGCTCGCCGCCCAAAGCCAGTTGCTGGTCCATGAACCACGGCTCCACCAGCGAGACGCTGAATTCGGAGCGCTCGGCACCCGCGCGGAGATTCATCCCGAAGCGCTGACCGCCGCCGGTGAAATTCCATGGATTGAACAAGTCGAAGTTGGTCTGCTCCAGCGTGACGAAGCCGACGATGCTGTCGATGGAGCTGAAGCCCGCACCCACGCCCACCGAGCCGGTCGCCTTTTCCTCGACGAGCACGTTCACGTCGCGATATCCGGAACCGCCCGGCGAGCCGGTGGTTTGGACGTCGCTGAAATATTGCAGGTTGGTGAGACGGGCCTTGGTCGTTTCGAGTTCGACGGTGTTGAACATGTCACCCGGCTGAAGCGGGATTTCCCGGCGGATCACCTTGTCCTTGGTCTTGGTGTTGCCCGCGATGTTCACGCGGCCCACCTTGAAGCGCGATCCCTCGGTGATGCGGTAAACGATATTCACCCGGTTAGGGCCGGCGTCACGGATGTCAGGAGTCACCAGGACATCAGCGTAACCGCGCGAGCCGTAGAAACTGCGGATCATGGTCATGTCCTCGCGCATCTTCTTGGACGAGTAGGCGGAATCACCGACCAGAGTCAGCGACGGATAGAGCTCCTCGGGCTTGAAAACGGTCATCTTGCCGAAGCCGACGCCCGCAACCGTGTAGCGCTCGCCCTCGTTGATCGGGATCACCAGGTCCACGCTGCCGTCGCCCACGGGGACGCGGTTGATGCCGGGGCAGCTGGCGCGGAGATAGCCCTTGTTCCTGTAATAATCCAGAACCTTGTCGAGATCGGAATCCAACTCGTTCGACTCGAAACGGCCGGACTTGGTCAGCCACGAGAACCAGCCCTTTTCCTTGACCTTCATCTCCTTGCGGAGTTCCAGGTCGGTGAACGCGTTGTTTCCCTCGAAAATGATTTTGCGAACCTCGTTCTTCTGGCCCTCGTCGATGACGAAAATCAGGTCGGACAATCCCGCCTGGCCGGTCGCTTGCGTGCGGTGGGTGACCGTCACGTCGGGGTAGCCGTAGCCTTGATAGTATTTCTCGATGTTGCGCCGCGCCTCGAGGATCTGCTCGTCGCTGAGCGCGCCGCCGGCTTTGATTTTCGACTCCTTGGCCAGCTTCTGATCCGTGAAAATCGAGTTCCCCACGAATCCCACGCCGCCAAGCGCCGGACGCGTCGTCACCTCGGCGATCAACCTCACGCTGTCGCCCACGGGCTCCGCGAGGAAACGCACGTCGTCCACAAGGCCGGACTCGTAGAGCGACTTGATGTCGTTATCGAGATTCTCGGAGCGGTAGGGCGTGCCGGTCTTGGACGCCATGAGGTTCCGCAAGCGGGCCTCGTCCACCGTCTTTGAGCCCTGATAGCGGATCGCCACTTCGGAAATGTTTTTCCCCTCGAAATCCTGCGCGTGCAGGGTCCCTGCGAGAGTCACAAGGGCAAGGGAGGTGAGGGCGGCGAATTGACCCACGCCGCGCGGCATGAGGAGTGAGGGAGCTGTAGGGAATCGCATGCTTGTAGGAAGGATGAGCTATAAAGCCCGCCACCCCCCCGCCCCGTCAAGGTCAATAGCGGATTTTCCTGACGCCGGCGGCTCGCTGTCGAAATCCTTGCCTCCGCGCACTCCTCCATTACATCCTCCGCGTGTTCACGATTCACAAGCTTAACTTGGCAAACCCGTGAAATCTCTCATGGATCGGTGCGGAAAACTCTCATGCGGGAATTTCCGTGGTGGGCGACCGAGGACAAGATGCGGAATCTCCCATTTTCATTGAACCTTTTCATGCGATCCCGCACTTAAACAGGTGAACTTCCCTGCCTGACACCCGCCAGCCACCTTGATAACCCCGCAACCACCCGGCGATTCCGCCAACGACCAGAAACTGATAGCCGGAATCAATGCGGGCGACGAACAGGCCTTCGAGCGGCTCTATCATCGCCACCGCGAGTGGGTTTTCCGCATGGCCTGCCGGAACTGCGGCAGCGAGCACCTCGCGCAGGACGTGGTGCAGGAGGTTTTCCGCTATTTCCTCGGCAAGTTCCCCGGCTTCGAGCTGCGCTGCGAGCTGCGGACCTTCCTCTACCCCGCCATCTGAAACCTCGCGCGCGGATCCCGCCGCTTCTTCGGTGGCGAATCCGGCGCAGCGTTTATCGATCAACTCGCCGCACCGGTCGGCGAGTCCTACGGAAACGACGATCTCCAGCAAATCATCGCCAGCCTGAGTCCCGACCATCGCGAAATTCTCCTGCTGCGATTCGTCGATGGCATGACGCTTCCCGAAATCTCCGCCCTCACCGGCATTCCCCTCGGCACCGCGAAATCCCGGCTGCACCACGCGCTCGCCGCCCTGCGAGCCGACCCGAAGATCAAAAGATTTGAAACCCCGGTGAACGATTCACCCATCAACCGCACTTAACCCCAAGACACCTCATGCACTCCGACCCTCTCAACCCGAATGTCCCCGCCGAGGACGCACTCCCGCCATCGTGGCTGGAAGCGCTCCGCACGCTGCCTTCGGAAAATGGCGGACCCTCCCGCGAAACCGACGCCGCAATCATGGCCAACGCGCGGGAAACGCTCGCCGCCATCCGCCGCAGCAAGCTGCGTCAACGCCTGTGGCCGGTGCTCGCCGCGGCCGCCTGCTTGATACTCGCCCTCACCCTGTTCTCCCGGCCGCGCATCACTCCACCCAGCCAGGCAACGGCACCCGCCGAAGACAAATACGCGCTGATCCTTCGCGTGATCTGGGACGAACAAGATCCGGGGCTCATCGTCTGGCGTCCGGGAACCGCCGCCGGCGCTCTCGAAGTGCGCGCACCGCGCTGGCGGATTTCCCCCGCAGCCCTTGCCACCGACCAAGGCCTGATCCGTTTCCTCGATCTCTTTTCCGAACCACCTCGCAACCCCTAAATCAGCATGATCCCAAAAATCCGCCCCGCCCTGTTGGCGCTCGCCGCCTCCTGTATCCTGCCCGCCTCCTCGCTCGCGCAGGAAACACCCCCACCGCCGCTCTCCGTCGCCGTCTTGAACTTCAGTGACGGCTCCAACGGGGTCGGCACCTCCGTTTCCGCCCTGCTGCAAGTCCAGCTCACCGCCAACTCCGACGCCATCCTCGTCGAGCGCGCCGAACTGAACGAGGTCCTCGCCGAACAGGAACTCACTCTGTCAGACGCCGTCACTCCCACCCAAGCCGCCAAGGTCGCCCAGCTCACCGGCGCGGAAGTCCTCGTCAGCGGTCGGGTCTTCGCCGTCCAAGACCGGGTTCATCTGGTGGCCAAGGTCATCTCGGCCAGCACCAGCAGCGTCTTCGGCGCCACCGCCGCCTATGACCAAAGGCAAACCGATCGATGGTGCCGTCGAAAAACTCGGTCAGGACGTGGCCAAGATCCTCAAGGAAAAGACCGCCGATCTGCGCGGCGGCCCATCCCTCGAAGAACAAACCGTCGCCAAGGTCAAAGCCCTGCTCAAGGATCAGCCGGCCAAGCGCGTCTATATCCACATCCCCGAGACGATCGTCCAAGTCATCGTCCCCGATCCCGCCGCCCAAACGGAGCTCGCCCGCACCTTCCAAGCCGCCGGTTGGCAGGTCGTCGAATCTGCGGAAAAAGCTGACTTCGTCATCCGCGGCGAGGCGTTCGCGGAAACCGGCATGCGCCGCGGCAACCTCTGATTCACCCGAGCCCGGCTTGAATTCACCGTCTTCTCCGCCGATGGCAAGACCCTCAAGACCGACCGCGTTGTCTGCGGCAATGTCGATCTCACCCAAGCTGTTTCCGCCAAAGGCGTGCTGCAAAAAGCCGGCCTGCTGGCAACTCCCGCCGTCGCCCAAGCTTGGATCGATTCATCCAAAAAAGCCGAATGATGATCCCAAGCTTGAACATCGCACGTTACGTCCTGCTGCTCTTCCTTCCTTTCCACCGAGTTGCTCTCTGCCGCCGCACCGCGGGTGGCGATCCTTAGCGACGCTGAAAACGCGGCTTTAGCAGATCAGTTGACCCCGCCCTGTCCGCGCAGAAAGAAATCGAGTTAGTCGAGCGCTCCGAGATTGAAAAGGTTTTGAGCGAGCAAAAGTTGTCTGGCATTGGACTGCAGGAAAGCCTGACTCTGGGCAAATTTCTCCGTGCTGACGGAATACTTTTGTTGGAATCGGCTCGAGTGAAGGAGAAGTCCCCAGTAACCGCGCGGCTGATCGCCACCGTGCCAGGCGTCGCGGTCGCATCCGGAATTTTTGCCGGCGACTCATCAGAAATCACGGCGGCAGTGGCGGGAAGGTTTGAGCCGCTCTGGCATAAACTTACCGTAGCGCGCAAAGACGCGGTGGCTATTTCCCTGTTGAACCCGAAAACCGAAGTTGGATAAGGCATCGTTTGGCTACATGCCATGTGGTAGAAGGGTTGTGTCGAATAACCGCACACCACACCCCTTCACCAAACGATGCAAAGTTCTTGTGCTTCACCTACAATCTGCTGAGCCTTTACCAACACGCCAGCGCCCCGGAGCAGCGCAAAGCAGGCTTCAAGCGCCCCGCCACGTTACGCGCGGCGGTTTTCATTGGCGGTGCGTTATTGGGGAATCGGAGCCGCACGCCCGTGCTTTACATCGCCCAAAGTTGGGGTGGTCTCGAAAAGCATAAACCGCTGCTGGACAACATTTCACGGAAGAGGATTTTTTTTCGTTAAAATGTTAAAATCGATTGGTGCTGGTTGATCGGGCGATGTTCCGACATCGCCTGTTTGAACAAACGTTTCAAATCAACCAACACCATGAGTAAACAGACAG
>NZ_JBIKBQ010000089.1:0-17848 GCF_058122085.1 Luteolibacter sp.
TTCTCTTCAAACTGGGGATCCGGACTGAAGTTGAAGGACTTGATCTGGTTGCAGCAAAAGAGGTTGAGCGGTCCGTGCCATGATTGAATCATAGCACAGACTGCTCCAAATGCACAGTTATTTCAAGTACGGTGCACTAGTCAGGGAAAATGCGCCGATCCACCGTTTTGTGCAGGATGGCTGCATTCATTACCGTAACGGACCCCCTCATCCCATCATGATACGCTCCCTCAGCCTGCCCCTTGCCATCTTCATCCTCGCCGCCTGCCCGGTCGTCACCGAAGCGGGGCCTCTCAAGGTGCACGGCATCTTCGCCAGCAACATGGTTCTCCAGCGCGACAAGCCGATCGTGGTCTGGGGCTGGGCGGAGCCCGGCAAGTCGGTATCGGTCCAGCTAGGTAAGGACAAGGCAGATGCCAAAGCAGCCGGCGACAAAGGTCGCTGGGAGGTGAGTTTCCCGGCGCGCGAGGCGAGTGCGGAACCGCAGGCCATGGTCGTGACCACCGGCAACGAGAAGGTGGAAATGGCCAACGTCGTCGTCGGCGACGTGTGGGTCATGACCGGCCAGAGCAACATGGCATTCCCTCTTGGCAAAACGCAGCATGCCGACATCGAGATCGTCCAGTCGAACCTCCCGCTGCTGCGTTTCTTCTCGATCGACCCGAACGAACAATCCTCGCCGCAGGAGGACATCCCGGCGGAGAAGATCGCGACGAAGGGATGGGCGGTGTCGAGCCCGGAGACATCCCGCGACTTTTCCTGCATCGGCTACATCTTCGGCGCCCGGCTCCAGCGGTCGCTGGGCATTCCCATCGGCCTGATCAAGAGCGCCCGCGGTGGTGCCTCGATCGAGGCCATCGTCCCCAGCCACAAGTTCGAGGAGCACCCGCTCGCCAAACGCTACGCGGAATCCGTGAAGCAGAAGATCGCGGCCTTTGACAAGGAAGCGACCTCCCTGCAGGTTTGGAACAACCAGCTCGCGAGAGCGAAGTCCAAGGGGCTGCCGGAAGACAAATGGCCGAAGAAGCCGGTGAACGGCGACAACCTGACCTCATGGAACATCCCCGGCATGAGCGCCAGCGACATGGGCAGCATCCACAACGGCATGTTCGGCGTATTCAAGGGATACAACATCAAGGGGGTGCTTTTCCACCAAGGCTTCAACAACGCCATGATGAAAGTCTGCCGCCCGCAGCGCTACCGGGTGCTCATGAAGCTGATGGTCGAAGGCTGGCGCGATGATTTCAAGGATCCCACGCTTCCGGTGGGCGTGATCGGCTTCTGCGCCGGGGGCAACACGCAGAACGAGGACAATTTCGAGGCGGAATCCTTCGCCGGCGCCCCCTTCATCCGCGAAGCCCAGCGGCTCGGCCTAGCCGACGTCGGGGATCCGGTGAACACCGCCTTTCTGCCGGCCTACGATGTGCAGGTTCCCGGACTGCATCCCCTGAAAAAGCGCGATCACGGCGAGCGGGCGGCACGCTGGGCGCTTGCGAAGATCTACGGCCAGAAGGGCATGCGCTGGGAAACCGCCTCGCTCGTCTCGGCGGTGCCGCAGGGCGATGAGATGATCCTCACCTTCAGCCAAAAGGTGTTGCCGGACGACATGAACAGCATCCCCCGCGGGTTCTCGATCGCCGGTGAGGACGGCAAGCTTTACATGGCGCATGCCCGCTATCGGTCCACCCCGGATGGATCCCGCTGGAAGATCGACCCCACGATCATCCATGTCTGGAGCCCGCTCGTGAAGAAGCCCGTCGCCGTCCGCTACGGCTGGGCGACCAGCCCGATGGGCAATCTCAAGATCGCCGGCCAGGAGTCGCTTCCGTTCCCAAGCTTCCGCACCGACAACTGGGCCTGGCCCGAAAGCGAGGACCCCGAGGTCGGCATGGTAGGCAGCGCTGAGGAGAAGGCCATCGTGCAGGAAGCGGCCCAGCGCTGCGACTACCGCCGCACCGAGGAGGCCAAGCGCGGCGTCGAGATCCTCGAGCGGATCAATGTTCTCGGTCAGACGAAAAAGTAAGGAGCGATATGATGAAAAAGACATTGATTGTTGGTTATTGCATGTTGGTCACCGCTCTGGCGTGCGCCGGAGAGCGGGTCGGGCTGTGGCCGGAGGGAAAGATCCCGGATTTCCAGCCCCAACAGATCGCGGCAACCACCCGGGAGGTGAAGGCGCCGGGATTCAAGGCGGCGGAGCATGCCATGCCGCATCTGGACTGGTATGAGGCCCCTGCGGAGAAAAACGGCGGCTGCATGTTGCTCATTTCCGGCGGCGGTTATCAGAATTGCTGCGACGGGATGTGGATTGACCGGGTCGCGCAAAAATTCACCGGGCTCGGGTTCGTTTGCGTGAACCTCACCTACCGGACGCCGCGCCCCCAAGGGCTGCCGCTCTATCAGAGCGCGTGGGAGGACGGCCAGCGCGCCGTCCGGCTCGTCCGCAGCGAGGCACAAAAGCGCGGTTTCGATCCGGAGAAGATCGGCGCGCTCGGGTTCTCCGCGGGGTCGCACCTGACGGTCCTGCTTGCGACGAGCGCACTCACGCCGGCTTACGGTGCGATCGACGACCTCGACCAGCTTCCGTGCCACGTCAACTGGGCGGTGCCAGTCTACACCGCCTACGCGCTGACGGACGGGCTCACCGGACCTAACACGCGCGAAGGCGACGCGATCGACGCCGAGCTCTCCGACGTGTTCAAGTTCGACGCGAAGACCTGTCCGATGGCCCTCTTCCACGGCGGGACGGACGCCTATTCGCCGAACGGTTCCACACAGATCTACCGCCAGCTCCGCAGGATGAAAATCCCGGCCGAGATCCATCTCTTCGCGGATCGTCCCCACGGTTTCATGGGCGACCCGGGCAAAGGCGAGCAGGGCACCGCCTACGACAATTGGCTCGATCGTGTCACCGAGTTCCTCCGCCAGATGAATTTCGACGGGTGTCTCGGTGCGGAAGAGGATTTGATGGTCCGTTATCCAAATGACGACGCGCGCGGCGAATACCGCAAGCAACCGCTCTGGCCGGAAGGCAAAATGCCGGATGTGCAGAAGAACCAGTGCCAGCCTTATCTTGAGTGGCATCTGCCAAAGGAACTCAAGACGAAGGCAATCCAGATCATCTATTCGGGCGGTGCCTACAACGGCAACGACCCGAACGGATTCGAAGTCGCGCCGACACGGCGATACCTGAATGAAAAGGGCATGGCGGTCGTGACGATGAAGTATCGCACTCCGCGACCGCAGGGCGAACTGGCCAAGCACACGACGGCGTGGCAGGATCTGCAGCGCGCCATCCGGATCGTCCGCAGCGAGGCTGCGGCCAAAGGGCTCGATCCCGACCGCATCGGCATCATGGGTTCCTCGGCCGGCGGCCACCTAACACTCATGGGCGCGACCAGCTCGAAACGCCGTTCCTACGCGCCGATCGACGATCTCGATAAGCTTCCCTGCAACGTGCGGTGGGCGGTCGCGATCTATCCGGCATACGCGCTCACCGACGGCGCGGAATCCCCGAACACCAAGGGCGGCAACGAGGACGACGCCAGGCTCGTCCCTGAGTTCTCGTTCGACCTCGCGACCTGTCCGATCCTGTTCATCCACGGCGATGCGGACGGTTGGGCGCCGATGAATTCGGTGAAATGCTGGGAGCAGCTTCGCCGGATGGGAATCCAGTCAGATCTCCACACGCTGGTCGGACGCGGGCACTGCTTCCAAAGGAAGGCGGCCCCGGAGACGGGAAGCTACACTTGGATGGGGCGCATTTGGGAATTCATGAACCATGAGGGGTTCAACAAGTAAACAAGGATTCCCACCGATCCATTCAAAAATCCAAAATCAACAAGCGTCAATCGTCAATCTCTCCCTTTTCTTACTCGGCACGTTCCCATCAATCTCCCATGCACACCAACACCTTCTACCGCTGCGCCTGCCTGATTGCACTGTTTGCCACCGGCCACCTCCGCGCCGCCGAGCCTCAAGGACCGCCGGACCTCACCAAGGACCGCAATGTCGACCGCAAGCAGACCTACAATCTCGGTGCCACCGGACTCCGCGGGTGGATCTATCTGAAACCAGCGACCTATTTCGACGGGCTTCAAGGACGCACCACCGCACCCAGCCGTCAGATTCTCGTCACCCATGTCGGCGCGAATTCGCCGGCGGACGGGATCGTGCAGGTGGACGACGTTATTGTCGGCGTCGGCGGCAGACCGTTCACCGACGACGCGCGCAAGAGCATCGCCGTGGCGATCCAGGAGGCCGAGAAGGAAGCCAATGGCGGAATCCTCAAGCTCACCTGCTGGCGGGCGGGCGAAGTGAAGGAGTTGGAACTGAAGTTGCGGGTGATCGGAACCTACGCCGACACCGATCACTGATCTCTCGGCACTTCTTCCCACTCCATCCATGAAATCCACCACCGCATTCCTAGCATCCTTGCTTCTCGCCATCGTCAGCGTCGAAGCGAAGCCACTCAAAGTCTTCATCCTCGCCGGCCAGTCGAACATGGAGGGCCACGCGCGCGTCGAGACCTTCGACTACATCGGTGACGATCCCGCCACCGCTCCGCTGCTCAAGCAGATGCGCGGACCCGACGGCAAGCCCGCCGTCGCCGACTACACGTGGATCTCCTACCTGACCGGCCATTACGAAGGTAACGCCAACGGCGAGGGCACCGGCAAGCTCACCGCGGGATACGGCGCGAGGGGTGACCAACCCACGAAGGACGGCGGCAAGATCGGCCCCGAGTTCACCTTCGGCCTGACCATGGAGGCCGCGCTCAAGGAACCGGTCCTGCTCATCAAGACCGCGTGGGGCGGCCGCAGCCTGAACACCGAATTCCGCCCGCCCAGCGCCGGGCCCTACCTGTTCAGCGAGGCGCAGATCGAGCAGATGAAAAAGCAGGGCA
This sequence comes from Luteolibacter sp., assembly GCF_058122085.1. NCBI lineage: Bacteria > Pseudomonadati > Verrucomicrobiota > Verrucomicrobiia > Verrucomicrobiales > Verrucomicrobiaceae > Luteolibacter > Luteolibacter sp. The sequence continues at coordinate 4,907 of NZ_JBIKBQ010000089.1, forward strand.
AGGACATCGAGGCGGAGAAGGCCAAAAAGGCGAAGGAATCCGGCCGCTTCTACCGCTTCATGGTCGATCACGTGAAAAGCGTGCTCGCCGATCCCAAGCGCGTCTGCCCGGCCTACAATCCCGCCGATGGTTATGAAATCTCCGGCCTCGTCTGGTTCCAGGGCTTCAATGACCTCGTGGACGGCGGCACCTACCCCAACGGCCCCGATGGCAAGACCCGGGATTACTCGGAATACAGCGGCTTGATGGCCGATCTCATCCGCGACGTGCGCAAGGATCTGGACGCACCCAAGATGCCCTTTGTGATCGGCGTGCTCGGCGTGGACGGCCTGAATGCGAAGGGCAACACGATCGCTTTCCGCGAAGCCATGGCCGCTCCCGCGTCGCTGCCGGAATTCAAAGGCAACGTCGCCGCGGTGGAAACCGCGCCCTTCTGGGCGGAGGAACTCGCAGCCATCGACCAGAAGCGCGCCAAGGTGAAACAGATGGCCCATCTGCTCAAGGTGAAGGACAAGAACACCCCGAACAAGGACGGCTCGATGGACGAGGCCCAACAGAAGGAAACCCTCAAGAAATACGAAGCCGAACTCATCAGTCCGGAGGAAGCCACCAAGTGGACACGCGGCGCATCGAACGCCGGCTATCACTACATGGGGTGTGCCAAAACGTTCGCCCTCATGGGCAAGGCCTTCGCCGATGCCAACCTTGAGATGTTGGAGGGGCGGCCCTGACTCATGACCGATGACCATTGACTGATGCCCCTTCTTCACTCTGCTCTTCCCATCCACGATCCTCAATCCGCCATTCCTCCTATTCCCTTTCCCAGAGACTTCCCGCCGCATGAGTGCTGAAACCACAATCAGAAATGTGAATCCGATTACTCTGACCCCATTCACTCCATTCAAGGACGACCGCCGACCGACCTTCACCACGGCCGAGTTCATCGAGGGCGGGACGATCGGACCGGTGCCGGGGTGATGACGGACCGAGGATCAGGCGGAAATCGGAAATCCGCTCTTCCCTGCGTTCTGAAAACCCGCAGACTCCGCCGCATGAAAGTCGCGGACACCGGCAGCGCCCTGAGAGGGATTTTGAAAAACGCCCCCGCCCCCCGCGTCCTCGTGCCGACCATGGGAGCCCTTCACCCCGGCCACCTTTCGCTGATGCGCCGCGCCCGCGAAATCGCCGGACCGGGCGGCACCGTCGTCGTTTCCATCTTCGTCAATCCCATCCAGTTCGACCGAGCCACCGACCTCGACACCTACCCGCGGCCGATGGCGAGCGACCTCGCCGCCTGCGAAACCGCCGGGGTGAATGTCGTTTTCGCGCCGACGGCCGAGTCGATGTATTTCCCGGACCGCTCCGTCACCGTCACCGAGAATTCGCTCTCCCGCGGCCTTTGCGGAGCCACTCGACCCGGCCATTTCGACGGCGTCTGCACCGTGGTCCTCAAGCTCTTCCTTCTATCCGGCTGTGAGGCCGCCGTCTTCGGCGAGAAGGATTTCCAACAGCTCGCCGTCATCCGCCGGATGGTCCGCGACCTCGACGTGCCGGTGGAAATCGTCGCCTGCCCCACCGTCCGTGAGGCCGACGGACTCGCGATGTCGTCGCGCAACACCCGCCTCACCGCGGTCCAACGCGCCGACGCGCCGCGCATCCGCCGGGCGTTGTTAGCTGTTGCGACGCTCGGCGCTCCCGCGGAAATTCTCGCCTCCGCCCGCGCCGCCATCGAGACCTCGCCGCTCGCCCGCATCGACTACCTCGCCCTCGTCGATGCGGAGACGCTGCAGCCCGTCACGGAAATCCTCCGTCCCGCCATCCTCGCCACCGCGGTCTTTTACGGCGAGGTGCGGCTCATCGATCATGTCATGATTCAGGCCGGCCTTGGATAAAGAGATCGAGGAATTGAAAGTGGATGGGCGTTTAAGGGCCGCGGACGCGCCATGCGTGCGGCCCGAATTTCCTCCTCCCCTTGCCCCGGAAACCCGCTAAGGTTTTGCGCAAATGAGTATTCTGGCCCAGCCGAAAACACTCCGGGGGAAGGCGCTCACGGAAGCGGTGGATATCCGCACGCTGCCGAAAGTCCTTCTCCATGAACATCTCGATGGCGGGCTTCGACCAGCCACCGTGATCGAACTCGCCGCGGAGCTTGGCTACCAGGGCCTTCCCACCACCGATCCCACGGACCTCGCCGCCTGGTTCCACCGCGGCGCGCAGCGCGGAAATCTACCTGAATATCTGGAGGGCTTCGCCCACACGACCTCGGTGATGCAGACGCCGGAGGCGCTGGAACGGGTCGCCTTCGAATTCATCGAGGACATGTATCACGACGGCGTGGTCTATGCGGAGGTCCGCTTCGCGCCGGTCTATCACACGACGCGTGGATTGCCCCAGGATGAAGTCGTGGCCGCCGTGATCCGCGGGCTGGAACGCGGCGAGCGCACCTACGGCGTCGAGTGGGGGCTGATCCTCTGCGCGATGCGCCACATGCCGGACTCGCTCGAAGCCGCGGAACTCGCAATCCGCAACCGCGACCTCGGCGTGGTCGGCTTCGACCTCGCGGGTGGCGAACATGGCTTTCCGCCCAAAAAACACGTCGAGGCGTTTCAAGCCATCGAGCGGGCGAATTTCTATATCACGATCCATGCAGGCGAGGCTTACGGACCCGAGTCGATCTGGCAGGCGCTGCAATATTGCGGCGCGCACCGGCTCGGCCACGCCACCCGCCTGCGCGACGACACCGAGATCCTGCCGGACGGAAGCATGAAACTCGGCCGGCTCGCCCAATATATCCTCGACCGCCGCGTCCCGCTGGAAATGTGCCTGCTCAGCAACCTGCACACCGGCGCCTGCCCGAGTTTGGAAGAACATCCCTTCGGCGCCTTTTTCCGCCGCGGGTTCCGCGTGTGCCTCAACACCGACGACCGCCTGATGAGCGACACCTCGATGACGCGGGAAACCACGCTGGCCACCGAACTGTTCGACCTGAGCCTCGGCGAACTCGAAAAGCTCTCGCTCAACGGGATCAAAAGCGCGTTCGCGCCCTTTGACAAACGCCTCAAGATCATCTTCGAAGCCATCAAACCCGGTTTCGCGGCAGCGCGAGCCGCTATGCCGTAGCCACCGGATAGATCGTTCCGTCCGCCGCTTTGAAAAACAACTCAGTCGCACCGCGCTTCACATACCCGAGGGCGTGACGGACACCGGCGGTGGCTAACGAAGAAACGCTCGTCACCTCCCCCGCGGCGTTTTCCAAGGGGCCGGCAGCCACCGGAACAGCCGCATCGAAAACGAACTTGGCGAGCCGCCTGTTCACCCTCCCCGCGGACTTGATGCGGGAAATGACTTCCTGGCCGATGTAGCAGCCCTTGTGATAGGAAATGTCGGTTTCCTCAAGCAGCGCCTCGGGCGGGAGCATGCCTTCCAGCAATTCGCGGCCCCACGCGGGAACACCGTTCCCGATGCGCAGCGACTCCAGCGCGTCACCTTCCAACAATTCCACTCCAGCCGGAAACTCGACCGCCACACCCACAGGAATCCACCAGTCGGTGCCGGGGACTCCGAACCGGTCCGACTCGCGGGCGGCCACTCCCGACGGCGGCGCCGGCATCGTTCCGGTGAAATGATGCAATGCGTATTTCCCGGATAGATCGTCAACTTCCACGTCGTCGGCGATGAGATAGCGGGTCAAACGCGCTTCGAGATCCTCCGCCCATCCGGCAAGTCCGGCGATCCACAACGCGCCGTCGGCGGCTTCCGTCACGGTCACCCGGAATTGCAGGCGGCCCTTCGCGTCGGTCACGCAGGACGGCAGCGAGATTTCCCCGCCCGCCACCCGGCGCACGTCCTGCGTGAGCTGGCCGTTGAGAAACCGCACCGCGTCCGGACCGCGGAATTCCAGCAGCGACGGAGAGCCAAGGTCGATCCGGTGAGTTCCGCTCACGCCGTTTCCTGATAGGGTTTCACGACCACCGAGTAATCCATATCTCCCAGACCATCGGCGTCAAGCTCGCCCATGCGCTTCGACACGGCGGCGATCGCGGGCGTGTGCAAGCCGGCGGATGCCGCGAGCGCGAGCATGTAGCGGGTGTCCTTGCCCATGTTGGAGAGCGAAAAATGGGTCTCGAAATCTCCCACCGCCATCGTGGGAAGTTTCATTCCGGTTAGCACCGAGCCGCTCGCGTTGCCGGCCACCGCCTGGATCAAACAGTCGGTGGAAACTCCCTGGCTGGTAATGATGGCGAGCGCTTCCGCCAATGCTTGCACGGTGCAGGCGGAGATCAAATTCGTGGCCAGCTTCACCACCGTCGCGGTGCCGACCTCGCCGCAATGCTGCTGGCTTTTGCTGGTCACGCCGAGATACGGCTTCAGGTCTTCCGCCAGCCCGGCATCGCCGCCGGTATAGTAAACCAACTGCCCGTTGGCAGAGGCGACCTTGCTGCCGGTGAACGGCGTGTCGAGAAACCGGCAGCCACGGGAAAGACACACTCCCTGCAGCCACATCGTGGTTTCCAAATCCAGGGTCGCGTGATTCAAAACGATCTGGCCGGCTTGCAGAAACGTCTCGATCCGCCCGACGACTTCCCGCACCGCGGGCGCGTCTTTCAGATAGATCGAGATCACCGACGCGCCATCGATCGCCGCCTCCGGAGTCTCGGTTTCGCCCGCGAGCCCTTTCGCCGTACGGTTCCAGCAGGTCACCCGCCAACCCGCGCCCAACAGACGGGAACAAGCACGTGAGCCGATGATGCCGAGCCCCAGGACGGCCGCCCGCTTTCCAACAGGAAGACTCATTGCTGGCGTTGCAATGCGAGTTCCACCAGCTTCGCCGCTTGCTTGCGGATTTCCGCCATCAGCGCGGGCGTGGGGTCCTTGCCTTCTTCCAGCGTCATTTCCGTGCGCAGCCCGGCGAGGATATCGCGCATCGCCAGATAGTTGGGCCGCTCGGAAATCCTCGGCTCCAGCCCGGCCACCGACTCGGTGTAATAATCCGCAATGTCCTCGCGCATCACCTTGCGGGCGCGCTCCGGAGAGAACTGTTTGTCCACCGCCACGGTCGAGACCTCCAGCGCGCGGATCCATCCGCCGAGCGAAATCAAGTGCGCCAGGTCCGCGTCCCTCAGGGAAACGAGTTCCTGTTCCACGTCTCGCTGGGTGGCGGTGAGCTCCTTCTTGAGCTGCTCGACATTCTTGTTCTTGGCGCTGTCTAGCAAACTTGCGGCGTGACGGTTGACGCGGTCCCCCGCTCCCAGCGCCTTGCCATAACGGGTCAAATCCTTGGCGAGTTCCTCGACCTGGTCGAGTTGTTCGGCCTGTACCACCAGGAATCCATCGGCGATCAGGAACCCCAGCTCGATGGCCAGATCCGCGCGGTCCTGCGACATCCGCGCCGGCATCTTGCGGGCGACCTCGGCGATCGGCAGCGGCATCAGGAACTGCAAGGTGTCGAACAGCTTCGAAATCGACGGCGCGGTGAATTCATTCACCGCGAGTTCTTCTCGCACGTGGGCGTCATCGACCAAATCCTTCGGGATGGCGACGTTGTTGTCCGCGGCTTGCTCTTCAGCGGAAAGCGGAAGCAGCAACGCGGCCAATGCGGCTAACACACATGTTCGGCTCGGTCTCACGGCGAAAGTCTGCCATCGCCCGCCGCGCTCGGCAACCGACAAAATTCACGGCACATCGCGCCGCCCCCCGACCAACCGACGGCCGGGACCCGCCCTGAAAATTTGAATTGCCAAGCGTTCCCCGCTGACGCACCTTTTGGCAGTTGGGACGACGGAACGGTGTTTCCCGTCAAGTTTCCGAACCACCACTTGGGTTGACGCCCACCTGCCCTGCCGGACCTTGGAAGCCTTTTCAGGCAAATCAAGTCGGCTCACCCCCAGGATCGTCACCTCCCACCCTGCCCCGCGGATTGGCGAGTGATTCCACTCACATCCCCGCCCAGCACCCCAACTTTCCAACCGATTCCGGATGAGCAACGATACCGACCAAGACACCCCGCCCGCAACCAAGCGGGTGGCCAAAAAAGCAGCCACCAAGACCGCCGCGAAGAAAGTGGCAGTCAAAAAAACCGCTGTGAAGAAAACCGCCGCGAAAAAGGTTGTTAAAAAGTCCGCCGCGGCGACTGCCGTCACTCCGGAACTTCCTTTCACCACGCCGCCGGTTTCGAATCCGGTTCCAGCCCCCGAGGCAGCCCCGCGTGCTGCGCGACCCTCACGGGCGAAAAGAGTCGCGGCCGAGCCGGCCCAGGCCGAGCAAGCACCCGCCCAAGCCTCCGAACCCGCGGCGCGCCGTTTCGGCCGCGTGCCCGGCGGCGGTCCGGTGGTTGCCCGCGAACCTGCGGAATCACGCGCTCCCGCTCCTCAAATTTCCACTCCTTTTCCACAGCCGTCCTCTCCACCGGAAGCGCGTGAAATCCGCACCCCGTCCGGTCCGCCACGCGACCAGGAGCAGCGCGAACGCCCGCCCCAAGAAGGGCAACCACGGGATTCCCAACAGCGCGAAGGCCAGAATCGCGACGCCCAAGGACAGCAACGCACCGGCGAAAGCCGCAGCAAACGCCGCCGCGACAAACGCAAACGCCGCGCCGGCGAGCGCCAGGAACAGCAAGGCCCGCCACCAGCCCAGCACGGACAACATCCCCCGCAGCAGCGCAACCGCCACGAAGGCGGTGGCCCACAACGCGGTCCCAGCGATTTCGACGAGCGCCGCCCGGTCCAGCTCGCCGGCCCGAAAATCGAGGCCGATGGCCTGCTCGAGCTAGCCCCCAAAGGCTTCGGCTTCCTCCGCATTCCGGGGAAAAATTTCGAACAAGCCCGCGACGACGTCTTTGTCACGCCCGAGACCATCCGCAAATACAACCTGCGCCCCGCCCAGTGGATCCACGGGATCTATCAGGAAGGCCCGCGCGGCCCGCAGCTCGTCGAGATCACCCAGATCAACGGCATGCCGCCCGAGGAAGCCTCCAAGCTCCCGCATTTCGACGAACTCAAGGCGATCAACCCGACCCGGCGGATCAGTTTCGAAACCACGCCCGAGCGCTTCACCACCCGCGTCGTGGACATCATGGCCCCGGTCGGCCGCGGCCAGCGCGGCCTCATCGTTTCCCCGCCCCGCTCGGGAAAAACCACGCTGCTCCTCCACATGGCGGAAGCAATCCGCGAGAAATACGACGAAGCCATCCACCTCATGGTCGTGCTCGTGGACGAGCGCCCCGAGGAAGTCACCGAGTTCCGCCGCGCCCTCCCCGGCGCGGAAATCTACGCCAGCTCCAATGACGAGCAGCCGCGCAACCACACCCGCATCGCGGAGATGGCCATCGAGCGCGCCAAGCGCCTGGTAGAAGCCGGCCAGGATGTTTTCCTAATCATGGATTCCATCACCCGCCTCGCCCGCGCCTACAACGCCGGCATGAGCATGAACAGCCGCGGCCGCGGCACCGGCTCGGGGGGCATTACCATCGGCGCGCTCGAAGTGCCTCGCCGCCTGTTCGCCGCCGCTAGAAACACCCGCGGCGGAGGCTCGCTCACCATCATGGCCACCGCCCTGATCCAGACCAACTCCCGCGCCGACGAGGCCATCTACATGGAGTTCAAGGGCACCGGCAACATGGAGCTCGTCCTCGACCGCAAGATCGCGGAAAACTATATCTATCCGGCGGTCGACATCTTCAAGTCCGGCACCCGCCGCGAGGAGCTCCTGCTGGCCGACCACATGCTGCACAAGATCCACCTCATCCGCCGCGGCCTCTCCGGCCACCGCCCGGCGGAGGCGATGGAGCGCCTGCTGTTCTTCCTGAAGAAATTCCCCAACAACCCGCAGATGCTGCTGGAGATCAAGGGCTGAGCGACCAAGTCGATCATTAGGGGCAGCCCGATGCCCTGATCGAGAATCCCTGTCAGGCCAGCCCCCCCTGCTCATGCACCTTTCAGAATCACCCGCCCGCTTTGTCGCCGGGCTTGCAGCATGCCTCCTCGGCTCCTGCGGAACCGTCCTGCCGCCCGCCGAGCAAGCCGCCGCCGAACTGAAAGGCAACACCCTCGCCTCCGCCGATGTTCTGTTAAAAACGGCCGGCCGCCACACCGCCAATCACGAAGCGGCCACCGTCTATCAAATGCGCGCCGCCGAGATCGCCTGGAGCGCGCTGGACACCGACGGCGGCGACATCAAGGACGTCCGCCAGTTGAGCGAAACCCAACAGCACGCACTGCGGATCATCGCCACCGCCACCGAGGGTGTCGCCGGGAATTTCATCGGGGCGAAATACCAACCCGAGAAGCAATTCAGCCATGCCGGCTACAGCTACCGCGTCAGCGCCGCCATCGCGCCGCGGCCCGGCGTCTATCCGCTCGCCCGCTTGGAATCGGCGCAACCCGCCCGCGAGGTGAAGCGCACGCTTTGCCGGAACTGGCATGTCGAGGAAGGGGTGGGAGCGCCCTTCTCTCCGGTTTGGAAACGCCCGGAGGACCCGCAGGTGCAGCGCTTCGTGAGCAGCCGCAGCTATTTGGAACCGATCACCGGCGTGCTCGAATTCGATGGACCCGCGAAGCCCGGAGCCCCGCGCCGGGCCTCCCTCACCGGCTACGACCCCACCGCCGTTTCCCGGGTCAATCTCGGGCGCACCGGCTATCCGCTCGCCGCGGATTTCACCGCGCCGATCGTCGCGCAGACCGCCGACATCAAGGAATTCAAAATCGCGCTAACCGGGCTCATCCACCCCGGCGCGCTCGATTCCAAGCTGATGCTGCTGGAACCCTACGACCCCGGCCGGATTCCCGTGCTTCTCGTCCACGGCCTCAACTCCCACCCGCGGATGTGGCGCGATGTCATCAACGACCTGCGCGCCGACCCGAAGCTGCGCGGCCGCTATCAGTTCATGATTTTCTATTACCCCACCGGTTGGCCCATCACCTACTCCTCCATGCGCCTGCGCGAGGAACTCGGGGCGTTTGACAGCCTTTTCAAGCACTCGAAGAAAATGGTCATGGTCGGCCACAGCATGGGCGGGCTGCTCTCCCGGATGCAGGTGATCTCGCCCGAACGCAAACTCTGGAACGCGCGGTTCGGCAAGGATGCGGACAAGCTCGACGCCAAGCTCCCACCTAACCACCTGACCAAACGGATGGCCCTGTTTTCTGCCAATCCGGACATCGGCCGTCAAATCTATATCTCCACCCCGCACCGCGGCAGCGGCCTCGCCGACCTCTCACTCACCTCGTGGTTCGTCAAAATCCTCTCCCTCCCCACAACCATCACCAGCGCCTTGATCGATCTCCCCAGCAACCTTGTTTCCCAAGGCACGCTCAACAGCGTTTCCGGACTCTCGCCCGCCAATCCACTCTACCAACAGCTCGACCAAATCCCCATCCAAGTGCCCCACCACTCGATCATCGGCGACCGCGGTCGGGGCAACACGCCGGACAGCAGCGACGGCGTGGTGCCATACTGGAGCTCCCACCTCGGCACCGCCCAGTCCGAGAAAATCGTGCCTGACGGCCATGGCGCCTATGACGACCCGCAGGCGCTTCTCGAACTTCGCCGCATCCTGCTGCTCAACGCGGGAATCAAGGACTAACAAAATCATGAAAGTCACCGTCTTCAGCACCAAGCCCTACGACGAGCAGTTCCTCAGGGAGTTCAACGCGCCCTTCGGCCACCAGCTCGTGTTCATCGAGAACCGGCTCAAACCCGAGACCGCGCTCCTCGCCGATGACTCACCGGCCGTCTGCGCGTTCGTGAACGACGTGCTGGACGCGGAAACGTTAGGGAATCTCGCCCGCGGCGGCACCCGCTTCATCGCCATGCGCTGCGCGGGTTTCAACAACGTCGATCTGGCAGCCGCGAAGGCGCTCGGCCTGCAAGTCGCCCGAGTCCCGGCCTATTCCCCGCACGCCGTCGCGGAACACGCCGTGGCCCTGCTCCTTTGCCTCAACCGGCGCATTCACAAGGCTTACAACCGCGTGCGTGAGGGGAATTTCTCCATCGACGGACTGATGGGCTCCGACGTCCACGGCAAGACCGTCGGAGTCATTGGCACCGGCATCATCGGCAGCATCTTCGCGCGCATCATGACGGGATTCGGCTGCGAGGTGCTGGCCTATGACGTGCATCCGAATCCGGATTGCGTCAAATCCGGTGTCAGCTACGTCAGCCTCGACGAGCTGTTTACCCGCTCGCACGCGATCAGCCTGCATTGCCCGCTGATGCCGCAGACCCTTCACCTCATCGAGGAAAAAACCCTCGCCCGGATGCGCGACGGCGTCTTCATCGTCAATACCAGCCGCGGCGCGCTCATCGATACCGAAGCCGCCATCACCGCCATCAAGTCCGGCCGCATCGGCGGCTTGGCGCTCGATGTCTATGAAGAGGAATCCGAGCTGTTCTTCGAGGACCTTTCCTTCCGCATCATCCAGGACGACGTCTTCATGCGCCTGACCACCTTTCCCAACGTCCTGGTCACCGGCCACCAGGCGTTTTTCACCCGCGAGGCGATGGCGAACATTTCGAAAACAACGCTCTCCAATCTAGCGGACTTCGAGGCCGGCCGCGTTTGTCCGAACCTGGTGAAACTGGATTCAAAGCACTGAGACGGCCGCCGCGATAAATCAGCAACCCGGCGAGTCACTGAAAGTGGTGGGCCAATTAAGCGCTTTCCCACTGGCCGACATGTCGGAGCCGTCCACACCGTCCCCCGCCTTGACTCCAACTTTTCGCACAGCTAATGTGCAGCACAGTCATGAAGGACATCACTTTGAAAATCGACAATGAGACTTTCCTGGCCGCGCAACTCATCCATTCCCGCTATCCAATTTCGCACTGGGATTCGCTGATCCTCGCTTCCGCCCGTGAGGCGGACTGCAGCGTGGTTAACACGGAGGATCTGAGCCACGGACAGGACTTCGACGGAGTGAAAGTCATCAATCCGTTTTTGTAATCGCCGTCCACGCGCGTCGAGGGCAACGCTGCAAATCGGCTGCCAATTTTTGCCGAAATTGGGTTTTGCATGGCGGGTTTCCCTGCCAATACTGCGCCGGACTTTCCCGCATGATCACTTACACCAAGCAGCCACACGCCCGCGAACACCGGCTCATTTTCAAGAACGTGGACCGCGAGGGCTGGGACCCTTCGATCGAGTGCTACCTGCGCGACGGGGGCTACGACGATTTGAAAAAGGCCTTCGCGATGCAGCCGAAGGAGGTCACCGAGGAGGTGAAGAAGTCCGGCCTGCGCGGCCGCGGCGGCGCGGGGTTCCCGACCGGGATGAAATGGACGTTCATCCCGCCGCACAACACCAAGCCGGTCTATCTGATCTGCAACGGCGACGAATCCGAGCCCGGCACTTTCAAGGACCGCTACATTCTCCATCAGGATCCGCACCAGCTCGTCGAGGGCATGGTGATCTCGGCCTACGCGGTCGGGGCGAAGACGGCTTACATTTACATCCGCGAGGAGTTCCCGGAAGCGGCGCTGATCGTCGAGCGGGCGATCGAGGAGGCGCGTGCCCGCAATTTCCTCGGGAAAAACGTGCTGGGCTCCGGCTTCGACGTGGAAATCTACGTCCACCGCGGCGCGGGCGCCTACATCTGCGGCGAGGAAACCGGCTTGATCGAGTCGCTCGAAGGCAAGCGGCCGTATCCGCGGATCAAGCCGCCGTATTTCCCGGCGGCGCTCGGGCTCTACATGTGCCCGACCATCGTGAACAACGTGGAATCGCTCTGCCACGTGAAGCACATCGTCCGCATGGGCGGCGATGAATATGCGAAACTCGGCGTGGCGCGGAACACCGGCACGCGGATCCTCTGCGTCTCGGGCGATGTGAAAAATCCCGGTTATTTCGAGGTCGAGGTCGGCAAGGTCACGATGCGCGAGCTGCTCTACGATATGTGCGGCGGACCGAAGGACGGGTGCGAATTCAAGGCCGTCATTCCCGGTGGTTCGTCTTCGAAGATTTTGAAGTGCAACGAGGTTTTCAAACTCAAGAACCCGGACGGCACGACCAAGGATCTCGATTTTTGGGACATTCAGATGGACTTCGACACGCTCGCCGCCTGCGGCTCGATGGCCGGCTCCGGCGGGGTCATCGTGCTCGACGACACCCGCAAGATGTCGTGGGTGCTCAATAATCTCAACGCCTTCTACGCTCACGAATCCTGTGGCCAGTGCACGCCGTGCCGCGAAGGCTCGACGTGGATGAAGAAGATTTCCGACCGCCTCGTTGCCGGAGAGGCCAGCCCATCCGACATCGACACGCTGGAAAGCGTGGCCTATCAAATCGACGGTCGCACGATCTGCGCTTTCGGCGAAGCATCGTCCTGGCCGGTGGAAGCGATCATCGGGAAATTCCGCGACGAGCTGCTCGCCGACACCAAGCCGGAGAACGCGACGCACCCGCACAATCCCGAGGAGGAGGCGCAGCGGCGCTTCCTGCAACCGGCGTAGCGGCGATCACCGGTCGCCGCGAAGCTCCTCTTTATCATGCAAGCCATCGCCCTCACCGCCCGAGTCCTGCTAGGCACGTGGTTCGTCTATAGCGGCGGCATGAAAATTTTCGGCAGCGGCCTCGACCGTTTCACCCGCGACGTGGCGAACTACCAGCTCGTCAAAGCCCCATGGGACGCGGTGGCGGCTTACTCGGTGCCGTGGTTGGAAGTCGTCGCCGGGCTTTGCCTGATGCTGGGAATCCTCCGGCGCGGGGCGATCCTCACCATCGCCGGACTGGTGGTGGTGTTTTCGATTTCCGTCGGCTGGGCTTGGTCGAAAGGCCTCGATATTTCCTGTGGCTGTCACGGCGGCGACGCGCCGATCCAGTATTGGAACAAGGCCGCGGAGTTCGCCGGCTATTTCATCCTGCTCGGCTGGCTGTGGTGGATGGAGTCGAGAAACGTGGCGGCGATCACCGGTCGCCGCGAGTCTTTGTGATTTGACGGCGACCGGTGA
>NZ_JBIKBQ010000090.1:0-17341 GCF_058122085.1 Luteolibacter sp.
AAAGCCAACCACCTGCAAAAAAGTCGCAATCGCCATTCTGCCAAAACCCGTTCAAAACCTTGAAGATTCAAGGCTCACGAAGCACTGTGCCCGGCCTGTGGGACGGCAGTGTATCGAAATCAACGCTCGGATTGGTGAAAACACCACCAGTGACGGCACTTGACGAACGGGTCAAGGTGACAAGGGCACCCCCAGTCTCCGTGAAACCGTTACCATTGACACTGGTAGTTGCGCCGTGGAGGTGTGAATTATTGGCCGAGCTGGACAAATCGGTGAAGCCTTGGGAACTACCCCAGCCGACGTTCGTCAGGTCGAGGATATTGGTGACGGTGTCATAAGTAATACCGCCGGTGCTGGCAAGCTCGCCGCCGGTACCGCCAGTGACGGATCCGGGTTCGTTCCCGGGCAGGAGTCCCCCACCGGCCGTGCCGATGAGGTCGAGGTAAATAAGGGCCGCTTGAGCATTGGATGCCACGGATGCCAGGGCGAGTGACAGGATCAATTTTTTCATGGTGGTATGGGTTTTTGGCTTTTGCCTCATGATCGAAGCAGCAGACCATTAGACGGATTTCCAAGGATGCCAAACAAAATATTGTGATTTTTCGACCGTCTGCCCTGACTGACTGGGGCGGGTGAAAAATCCGGACCAGACGGCGCGGACGGCCAATCATGGCTCCGGGATCCGTGCCCTTGGCCACGTTGCCGCGCAGGCACCCACCACCGTCATCTCGGTATGTCGGGAGCGAGGAGTTGGTGAAGCTGATGGACTGACGCTGCTGCCCCTCTGGCCCGCTGAAAAAAGCTCTCAACCTTGGAAAAAACGCTGGAAGGAACCTGCGGTTTCACCTGAAATTTTTGCATGGCTGGCGCAACTTTATCCTACTAACGCTTGGAAGACGAAGTTCTCCATCTCCCGCGGTTGGACCGGTGACCTGAAAGGATTTCCGGACCGGGAGAGGATTCAATGGGGGTCCTTCGCCCATGTCCATGAGCTGGCAACGAGATGAGCAAATGCACCGTTCATCGGCTTTCCATGGGCACGGCGGACGCGTTCCGCCGCTCCTTGGTCACCTGCCGCAGCTTGCCCTTGCCCTCTGGCGGAAAGAAAGATAGTCGAATCTCCGTCTCTGTGCGACTACTCCGCAGAGTTCATCCCAATCCCAATCCCATTCCCCATCACCACATCATGAAAAAACCAATCCGCATCGGCCTCATCGGTTACGGCTTCATGGGCCGCACCCATTCGAACGCCTACTCCCAACTCTCCCACTTCTTCGACACCGAGCACGTCCCGGTCCGCCAGGCCGTCTGCGGCCGCGACCAGGAAAAGGTTGCCGCCTTCGCCGAAAAATGGGGGTACGCCTCCTATGAAACCGACTGGCGCGAAATGGTGAAACGCGCCGACATCGACGCCATCGACATCTGCACGCCTAACGATTCACACGCCGAGATCGCCCTCGCCTGCATCGCCAACGGCAAGATGATCCTCTGCGAAAAACCCCTCGCCCTCAACGGCGAGCAAGGCGAGAAAATGGTCGAAGCCGTCGAGAAATCCGGCCTGCCCAACCTCGTCTGGTACAACTACCGCTTCCTCCCCGCCGTGACGCTCGCCAAGAACATCGTCGATGCCGGCGAACTCGGCCGCGTGTTCCACTACCGCGCGAATTTCCTCCAGGACTGGACGATTTCCGAAGAACTCCCGCAAGGCGGCGCCGGCCTCTGGCGTCTTGACGCCGCCGCCGCCGGCTCCGGCGTCACCGGCGATTTGTTAGCTCACTGCATCGACACCGCCCGCTGGATCAACGGCGACATCGTTTCCGTCAGCGCGATGACCGAGACCTTCATCAAGGAGCGCGTCCACACCGCCACCGGCGAGAAACAAGCCGTAACCATCGACGACGCCTGCGCCTTCCTCGCCCGTTTCGAAAACGGCTCGCTCGCCATTTTCGAGTCCACCCGCTACGCCCGCGGCCACAAGGCGCTCTACACGTTCGAGATCAACGGCGAGAAAAAATCCCTCGCCTGGGACCTCCACGATCTCAACTACCTCTCCTACTTCGACCACGGCGTCCCCGGCGACCGCCGCGGCTGGACCAACATCCACGCGACCGACGGCGATCACCCGTATTCCGGCAACTGGTGGGTGCCGGGCCTCTGCCTCGGTTACGAGCACTCCTTCACCCACGAGCTCGCCGAGTTCTTCAAATCCCTCGACGACCCGAGCGCCGAAAAACGCTACCCGGACTTCCGCCACGCGCTCGGCACCCAGTATGTCTGCGACGCCGTCTTGGAATCCGCCAAAACCAAGCAGTGGGTGGATGTGAAGAAGTCCTGAAGCGAGATCCTCCTCCTTGCGAAATCACCCGGATTTCCGCTTCACGAACGGCCCGCGAGCACCTAGAAAGCTCGCCGACATGCTTGATACCCAACGACGCCCCGGGAAATTGATGGCCGCCAACCGCGGTGAGATCGCCATTCGTATTTTTCGCGCAGCCAACGAACTCGGTCTCACGACCGTCTCGATCTTCGCCGAAGAGGACCGCTTTTCGATCCACCGCTTCAAGGCGGACGAGGCCTATCAACTGGATTCCTCGAAGGGTCCGGTCGGCGCGTATCTGGACGTCGAGGGCATCGTGACCTTGGCGAAACAGAAGGGCGTGACGATGATTCACCCGGGTTACGGGTTCCTCTCGGAGAACGCCGCGTTCGCCCGTGCTTGTGCGCGCGAGGGAATTATTTTCATCGGTCCGTCGCCGGATCTGTTGGAAAACATGGGCGACAAGACCGCAGCCCGCGCGCTCGCGCACAGCTTCAACGTCCCCACCCTGCCCGGCACCGAGGAGCCGATCAGCGATCCGGACCAAGCGCTGACCGTGGCGCATGACATCGGCTTTCCGCTCATCATCAAGGCCGCGTTCGGCGGTGGCGGCCGCGGCATGCGGGTGGTGGAGAAACCCTCTCAGCTCGCAGGCTTGCTGGCCGAGGCGCAGAACGAGGCGCTCAACGCGTTCGGAAATTCCGCCGTTTTCCTCGAACGCTACATTTCCCGCGCCAAGCACATCGAAGTGCAGATCCTCGGCGACCAGCACGGCAACGTCGTCCACCTGTACGAGCGAGACTGCTCGGTGCAGCGCCGCTATCAGAAAGTCGTCGAGGTCGCCCCCGCGATGCACCTCGACCCGAAGGTCCGCAAGGAACTCTGCGAAGCCGCCGTCACGCTGGCCAAGGGCATCGGTTACGACAACGCCGGCACCGTCGAATTCCTCTACGACATGGACCAGAACGACTGGTTCTTCATCGAGATGAACCCGCGCATCCAGGTGGAGCACACCGTGACCGAGTGCGTCACCGGCATCGATCTGGTCCGCTCGCAGATCCTCGTCGCCGCCGGACACACGCTTTTCAGCGACGAGATCGCCATCCCTCCACAGGAGGAAATGCCGTGCATCGGCTTCGCCATCCAGTGCCGGATCACCACCGAGGATCCCGAGAAGGGCTTCTCGCCCGACTACGGCCGCATCCTCAACTACCGCTCCGCCGCCGGCTTCGGCATCCGTCTGGACGCCGCCTCGGGCGACGCCGGTTCGGTGGTCACGCCGTATTATGACTCCATGTTAGTCAAGCTCACCGCGATGGGCCGGGATTTCCCGATGGCCTGCCAGCGGATGGACCGCGCGCTGCGCGAGTTCCGCATCCGCGGGGTGAAAACCAACATTCCCTTCCTCGAGAACGTCATCGCCGACGAGACCTTCCGCGCCGGCCAGGCGCACACCAAGCTGATCGACACCAAGCCCGAGCTATTCCAGTTCAAGCGCCGCCGCGACCGCGCGACCCGAACGCTTTCCTATCTATCCGACATCACGCTCAACGGCAACCCGACCACCAAAGGCTGGAAACCCGGTGCCGTGCTGCACAAGGCCGTGGTGCCTAACTCGCTCATCATCGAGCACCACGCCAAGGTTCCCAAGGGCAGCCGCGACGTCCTCCTCGACCTCGGCCCGGAGAAGTTCGCGCAGTGGATTCTCGCCGAAAAGCGCCTGCTGATCACCGACACCACCCTGCGCGACGCCCACCAGTCGCTCATCGCCACCCGCATGCGCAGCTTTGACATGCTGCGCGTGGCCGAGGCGATCGCCCACCGCACGCCGGAGCTTTTCTCGCTGGAAATGTGGGGCGGCGCGACCTTCGACACCGCGATGCGTTTCCTCAGCGAGTGCCCGTGGGACCGCCTCCGCCGCCTGCGCGAAAAGGCTCCTAACATCTGTTTCCAAATGCTCTTCCGCGGCTCGAACGCCGTCGGCTATTCGAACTATCCGGACAACGTCGTCGCCGGCTTCGTCAAGCACGCGGCGGACTCCGGCATGGACATCTTCCGGATCTTCGACTCGCTCAACTACCTGCCTAACATGAAGGTCGCCATGGAAGCCGTCCGCGACCACGGCAAGGCGGTATGCGAGGCCGCGATCTGCTATACCGGCGACATCACCGACGCGAACCGCGACAAGTATTCGCTGAAATACTATGTCGCCAAGGCCAAGGAACTCGAGCGCATGGGAGCCCACATGCTCTGCATCAAGGACATGGCCGGCCTCTGCAAACCGCACGCCGCTTACAAGCTGGTCACCGCGCTGAAGGAGGAAATCGGCATTCCCGTCCATTTCCACACCCACGACACTTCCGGCATCAACTCCGCCTCCGTGCTCGCAGCCTCCAAGGCCGGCGTGGACATCGTGGACCTCGCGATCTCGTCGATGTCCGGCTCGACCTCACAGCCGAACCTCAATTCCATCTCCGCCGCCCTCGCCAACACCGAGCGCGATCCGGGGCTCGATTTCGATTCGCTCAACGAGCTTTCCGACTACTGGGAACACGTCCTCACGTTCTATCAACCGTTCGATTCCGCGCCGCGCTCCGGCACCGCGGAAGTTTACGAACACGAAATGCCCGGCGGCCAATACACCAACCTCCGCGAGCAGGCGAACGCCATGGGTCTCGGCCACCGCTGGCGCGAAATCGCCCGCACCTACGCCGACGTCAACCAGCTCTTCGGCGACATCGTCAAGGTCACCCCGTCGTCCAAGGTCGTCGGCGACATGTGCATGTTCCTCGTCACCCGCGGCATCAAGGCGGCGGACGTGCCGAAGCTCAAGCCCGGCTCCATCGACTTCCCGGAAAGCGTCATCGACATGCTCTCCGGAGGCCTCGGCCAGCCCGACGGCGGCTGGCCGGTCGAGGTCCAGAAGGTCGTGTTAGGAACCCGCAAGGCCACCACCTTGCGCCCCGGCGAGCTCGCCGATCCGATCGATCTCGACGCCACCCGCGCCGAACTCTCCGTCAAACTCGGCCGCCCCGCCAGCGAGGACGACCTCTATTCCCACCTGATGTATCCGCAGGTGTTCGCCGACTTCACCGCGTTCCGCGCGAAATATGACGACCTCAGCGGCCTGCCGACGCCCGCGTTTTTCTACGGCCTGCAGATCGGCGAGGAAATGGAAATCGAGATCGACACCGGCAAGATCCTCATCATCAAGCTCATCTCCATCGGCGAGGCCGACTCCGCGGGACGCCGCGCGCTGTTCTACGAACTCAACGGCATGCCGCGCGAATCGGTCGTCACCGACAACTCGTTAAAATCCGTTAGCACCGCGTCCCGCCCGAAAGGCGAGCCCGACAACCCGGCCCACGCCTGCGCGCCGATGCCCGGCATGGTCACCGAAGTCGCCGTTTCTCCCGGTCAGGAAGTCAAGGCGGGCGACAAGCTCGTCGTCCTCGAAGCCATGAAAATGCTCACCACCGTCAGCGCCAGCGAGGATGGAACGGTTTCCGAAATCCTCGTGAAAAAAGGCGACCGCGTGGACAGCGATGATTTGCTGGTGAAGCTCACGACGACTTGAAATTGCCAGATGTGACGGTCTTGAAAGCGATGAGGTCCGCCGATTTTCAGCCCATCCAGCGGGAAAAACAGCGTCTTCCCAAAAACAAAAATGACGCGTAAACTCACTCTCATGAGATTCCTCACCACCCTTGAGCGCGATGAAGACGGCGTTTGGATCGCCGAATGTCCCTCCATTCCAGGCTGCATCAGCCAGGGAGAAACCCGTCAGGATGCCATTGCCAACATTCGTGAAGCCATCGCCGCCTGCCTCGAAGTGCGTGCGGAGCGCGGCATGCCTTTGACCATCGAGACCCAGCAAGTGGAAGTCGCCGTTTGATGGCTATCTTACCCACACTCAGCGGGCGGGACGTCGTCAAAGTCTTCGCCAAAGAGGGTTGGGAAATGGTGCGGCAACGCGGGAGCCACATGATTCTCATCAAGGAAGGACAGATGATCACCCTGTCCGTTCCAGATCACAAGGAAGTTGCCAAAGGAACATTGCGGAGTTTGATCCGTTCCAGTGGCCTCACTGCTGAGGAGTTCTCCACCCTTGCTAGCAAATAAATGTGCTGTCGGGAATCTGAAGCGACCCGCCCGCTACAGGCTGTCTTGAGGCTTTCAAAATCCGCCATGCCCTCCTAGCGTCCCCGCATCGATGACGAAATTCGCCCTGCTCCTCGCCCTGCTCACCAGCGTCTGCTCATGGGCACAGGAAGCTCCCGTGCCCGAAATCCCCCTGCCCCCCGTCGCGCCGCCGGCGGAGGATCCAGCGATCCCCGACGACGGTGTTCGCGTTGCCATCCTCGGCTACCACGACCTCGCCGAGGACCTGCCGGAAACGGCAATGCGCATCCGCACGTCGAAATTCCGCAAGCAGATGGAGACCATCCGCCAGCTCGGGCTCAAGGTGATCACGCTCGATGAATTCACCGCTTGGAAAAAAGGTGAAAAGGAAATTCCCAAACAAGCCATCCTGATCACCTTCGACGACGGCTGGAAATCGGTTTACACCGACGCCTATCCGGTCCTTAAGGAGTTCGGCTTCCCGTTCACCGTCTTTCTCTACAAGAACTACGTCGATGGCGGCGGCAAGGCCCTCACCACCCCGATGATCGAGGAAATGATTGCCGCTGGAGCGACTGTCGGCAGCCATTCCGTCAGCCACCCCTATCCGCTCACGGTGAAGAATTTCAGGAAAAAAGGCCCGCATGAATTCGACGCTTATCTGCGCAAGGAAATCGGCGAGTCGAAGCGCTTCCTCGAGTCCAAGTTCCCCGTGAAGGTCACCACCTACGCGTATCCCGGCGGATTTCACACCGAGGAAATGCCCAAGCTCGGCGAGGAATTCGGCTATACCCACATGTTCACGGTGCTGCCGGGCAAGATCAAACGCGCGCTGCCGGACGCGCTGCTTCCGCGCTACATCATCCTCGGCAACTACGACAAGATCTTCGAAACCGCCACCACCTTCCGCGAGGGCGTAAGCGCCGCGGAGCCCGGCGGCGCCATCGCCGGAATCGTCCAGACCACGCCATTCCCCGTGTCCCCGGAAGCCGGCGCCATCGTCAATTCCCGCCTGCCAGAAATCTCCGCCGATCTATCCACCGTCGAGAACATCGACCCCGCGACGCTCACGATGAAGGTCTCCGGCTTTGGCGAGGTCCCCGCGAATTTCGCCGCCGAGACCAAGAAATTCTCCTGGCAAGTCAACCGCCGCCTCCGCCAAACGAGTTGCCAAGTCGCCATCACGTGGAAAGATACCGCCGGCAAAGCCCCGGAAACCCCGCTCCGCTGGTCTTTCCAAATCGATCGCGAATCCGCCTATCTTCCCGACGGGGAGTGAACTCTTCATTTCAGCTTTTCAGTTTTCAGCCTTTCAGCATTTACGACCATGTTCTCCAGCCTCTCCGACAGCCTCGACAAGACCTTCCGCAACCTCCGTGGCGTCGGCCGCATTTCGGAAAAAAACATCGCCGACGCGCTCCGCGAAATCCGCATCGCGCTGCTTGAGGCGGACGTCGAGTTCGGCGTCGCCAAGGATTTCATCGCCAAGGTGAAGGAAAAGGCCCTCGGCGAGGACGTTCTCAAATCGATCAAACCCGGAGAGCAAATCGTCAAGATTTTCCACGACGAGCTCGAAGCGCTGCTCGGCGGCGACCAAGCCCCGCTCGACCTCAACCCGCCCGCCCGAATCATGATCTGCGGACTCAACGGCGCCGGCAAAACCACCACCTCCGCCAAGCTCGCCAACCGCCTGAGAAAAGAAGGCCGCCGCCCGCTGCTCATCGCCTGCGACCTCTATCGCCCCGCCGCGATCGACCAGCTCGCCATGCTCGCGAAACAGATCGAAGTCCCCTGCTACACGCCGGATGCCAGCGAAACAGACGTCGTCAAAGTTGCCAAAGACGCGCTCGCCTGGGCCGAGAAACAGCAAGGCACCGTGCTCATTTTCGACACCGCCGGCCGCCAGGAAATCGACGAGCGCCTCATCGCCGAGCTCAAGCGCCTCCATGATTTCGTCCAGCCCAAGGAAACCTTGTTAGTCGCCGACTCAGCCACCGGCCAGCAAGCCGTCTCCGTCGCCCAGCACTTCGATGAAGCCGTCGGCATCACCGGCATCATCCTCACCAAGCTCGACGGCGACGCCCGCGGCGGCGCAGCCCTTTCGATGCGCGCCGTCACCGGCAAGCCGATCAAATACGCCGGCGAGGGCGAGAAGCTGGACCAGCTTTTCGAATTCCACCCGAGCCGCATGGCCGACCGGATTCTCGGCATGGGCGACATCGTCGGCATGGTCGAGCAAGTCGCCGGCAAGGTGAACGAGGAGGACGCGATGCGCTCGATGAAGCGGATGCAGGACGGCAAATTCGATTTCACCGACTTCCTCGACCAGATGAAGATGATCCAGAATCTCGGTCCGCTCGAAGGACTGCTCGGCCTGATGCCCGGCTTCAGCAAGATCAAAAAGCAACTTCCCGCAGGCGCGTTCGACACCAAAAAACTCAAACGCACCGAAGCCATCGTGCTCTCGATGACACTCGTCGAGCGCCGCCGTCCCGAGATCATCAAAGGCTCGCGCCGCCAGCGCATCGCCGCCGGTTCCGGCACTTCGATCATGGAGGTGAACCAGCTCATCAAACAGTTCGGCGAGATGCGCAAGATGATGAAGTCGCCCAACAAAATGAATGCGATGATGAAACAAATGGGCGGCGCGGGCGGCATGAAGGATATGATGAAAGGCCTCGGCGGCGGCAAGTTTCCGTTCTAAAGATTTCCCTAACCGCCAAGACCAACGCCTTCCCGTTACTCACTCGGGATCGTTCAATCACCGACTCGGGCACAGTCCCAACCCTTTGGTGAGCCCTGGTTCCCGGCAGAGATGCAGGCAATGCGGTTCTGACCTTTCTGCTCTCCGGACCTCCAACCAAAGCGATCCATCACCCCCAATCTTGCCCCGCACAAAAAATGTTCTTATGAACACTCTTTGTGCCGTCCACTTACCAACCCCGCCGCCCCCGCGCCTCGCCGCTCTGGCAACTCGTCCGCCACGGCTGGGACGAATTCCTCTCCAACTACGAAAACAAATACCGCCAATCCCTCGGCCCGCTCCACCCCGCTGCCACCGCCACCGTCGAATCCTTCCTCCGCTGTGGCGATCTCGCCTCCGGCTTCACCCGCCTCCAGTGTCCCGACTGCGGTCACGAACGCCTCCTCGCCTTCACCTGCATCCTCCTTCGCGCAAGGCTTCGGAAGGACAGGAGGACCGCCACTTTTGTCCCTCCTGCCACCATTCTTCGCTTCCGTGCCGGAAGCTTCGAATGGCAGGCCATTGGAGAGCTAAGGGAAGCGAAGAATGCCCTTCGTAGCCTCGGCGAAGAAGGGCCGTCTGCCACGAGGTTCCCCACCGCCAATTCGTCTTCACCATCCCCCGCGTCCTGCGCGGCATTTTCCGCAAACGCCGCCAACTCCTCACCCACCTCTTCCACACCGCCACCATTCTTCGCTTCCGTGCCGGAAGCTTCGAATGGCAGGCCTTCGGAGAGCTAATGGAAGCGAAGAATGCCCTTCGTAGCCTTGGCGAAGAAGGGCCGAACCCGCCTCAATCTCCCCGACGGCAAACTCGGAGCCATCGCCGCCGTTCACACTTTTGGCGATTATTTGATCTTCCACCCGCACCTCCACGTCCTCGCCGCCGACGGACTCTTCACCCCGGATGGCCGCTTCCACTGCATGCCCGCCGAAGACCTCGCGCCCGCCATCGAACTCTTCCGCCACCGCTTCCTCCACGCCCTCCGCGAAGCCAAGCTCATCAGCCGGCAAAAACTCGCCGACCTCCTCTCTTGGACACATTCCGGCTTCCACATCCACGACGGCGGCGAAAAACCCGTCGCCGCCCACGACAGCGCCGGCCGCAAACGCCTCGCCGAATATCTTCTGCGCCATCCCTTTTCCCTCCAGAAAATCACCTGGAACGCCAGCACCAAAACGGTCATCTACCGCTCCAAACGCCACTGCAACACCAAGCGCAACTTCGAGATCTTCAAAGCCCCCGACTTCATCGCCGCCGCGCTGCTCCACCTCCCGCCCAAGGGCCAGCAAACGGTGCGCTACTACGGCACCTACTCCAACAAAACCCGTGGCCAAACCCCGCTCATCCCCGACCGCATCATCCGTCCTCCGGAATCTTCCCCCAATCTCAAATCTCCAATTTCAAATATCCAATCCACTATCCTCCTCATCCCCGCGCCTCCGAAGCAATCCGCCCGCGACATGCGCCCCGGTGAAGACGCAAGACTCCAAGACTCCAAGACACAAGAGCCAAGACAAGAATCCGCGATTTCATCGGCCAAGTTTCGCGGCACGCGAATGAATCGCTTGCGTCGATGCCAATGATCTGCGCGGAGCCCTCTTCGTCTTCTGTCTTGTGTCTTCAAGTCTTGAGTCTCCGCCACAGGCGACTGGTTCAACCGTCCCCGGAATCCCAATGAGCCAGACCCTGACTGGTTCGATCAAAGTCCGGCATGGAAACCCGAGGAAATCCATTTGGAAGACGGCCGAACGCTGGTTCTCGAATCCACCTGATCCCGCCCGGCGGGTTCAAAAAACACCGCTGCCAAAAGAAATCTTTGCAAAGCGGTCGGGAAAGCTACGCTCGCGGCAAGTGAATATGAATGCCAAAACACGTAACGGCATCTGCCACACAGCTGTTTCGTCGCGTTTTTCTTCTCTGCTCACTGCCCACTCGGCAATTTTCACTTCTTTCGCCCCCTTTTCCCGCTTTTCCCCCTTTTCCCAGCCTCCGGTCCGGCCACCCGCTCTTTCAACGGCCTTCACCCCAAAAGCAAATTCCTAGCATTTCACGCCATCGTCGCCGAAGTCGGTGTGATCGAATGAAGTTCCCAGCGACTCCCGTCCCTAAGCCGCGAATCTCGTCAACTTTCTTCCCATGAAACTTCATTCCATCGCCGCGTTGCTCGCCTTCGCCACGATTTCCACCGCCGCCCCGGACATCAGCCGGTATGATGTCATCTGGGACACGCCCAGCAAGGACGCCGCCGGTTCGATGCCGCTGGGCAATGGCGAACTCGGCATCAACCTATGGGTCGAGGAAAACGGCGATCTGTTATTCCATCTCAGCCGCAATGATTCCTTCAGTGAAATATCCCAGCTCTGCAAAGCCGGAAAAGTCCGGGTTTCGCTGTCGCCCAATCCTTTCAAGACCGGCGCACCGTTCCGGCAGGCACTGAAGCTGCGGGACGGCGCCTGCGAAATCACGGCGGGAGAAGGGATGTCGCAGGTCACGCTTCGCGTTTTCGTGGACACCGATCATCCGGTCGTTCATGTCATCGGGAAATCGGCTTCGCCACTCACGGTCACCGCCAAAGTCGAAAGCTGGCGCACGGAGAAGCAGAAGGTCCCCGGTGGTGGCACATGGACCCTGCACGACGCCCCGTTCGAACTCTGGCAGGCACCCGACAATTTCCCCGGCGGGCTGCCGGATGCCGTGGCCTGGTATCACCGGAACGAGGAATCGACCGCGTTCGAGTCCACTGTCAAAGTGCAGTCTCTGGAGCCGATCCGGGCGAGCATGAAAGATCCGTTGCTCCACCGCACCTTCGGCGGCTGGATTACCGGCGAGGGGTTCAAGGTGGTTGACGGACGGACGCTCACAACCGCGCCCGTCCAGTCATTCGCCCTGCGTGTGTCCAGCCCGTCCGCGCAAACCGCAACCGCCCTGGAATGGCTCGATCTGGCGAAAACCACCGCCGCCAAATCCGCGGATGCCACTGCCGCCATGACCCGCACCGCCGCATGGTGGCGCAGCTTCTGGCAGCGCTCATGGGTCATTTGCGACGGCACTACTCCTAAAAGCGCGCCACCTAACGAACTTCCGCTCCGGGTCGGTGTCGATCAGCACGGTGGCAACCGTTTCCGTGGCAAAATCGTCCAGCCGATCATCGTCGGGAAAGCGGTCGTTCCCGGAGAGATTGAATTCAAGCCGCCGGACGCGGATTCCACACCTCCAGCCGTGCTTGAAATGCCTAAGACGGGTTTGGACCAGGGATTCACCATTCGCGCCTTCATCAATCCGGCACCGGGCGAAACCGGCCGGATCGTGGACAAGATCACGCCCGGCGGTTGCGATGGCTTTCTCCTCGACACCGAACCGGGCTTGTCATTGCGTTTCATTGTCGGCGACCGCGTTCTAGCGGCTCCGAAATGCCTGACGGCCGGCAAGGCCGGCTTTGTGATGGCGACCTTTGACGCCAGGTCGGGAATGATGCGGCTGTTTTTCAACGACAAGCAGGTGGCGTCCAGCGACCCAACGCGGCAAATGACGGTTGGCAAGGCGCACACGCTGCAGCGCTACATGCAGGCATGCGCCGGACGCGGCATTTTCCCCATCAAATTCAACGGCAGTATTTTCACTGTCGAACCGACCCACATGGGCCAGGGCAACAACCCCGACTGGCGCAGATGGGGCGACTGCCACTGGTGGCAGAATGTCCGCATGCCCTATCATGCCATGCAGGCCTGCGGCGACTTCGATCTGATGCACCCGCTGTTCGAGATGTTCGAGAACATCCGCCCCTTCGCCGAAGCGCGCGCCAAGCTCTATCATAATGTCGAAGGCTGCTACTTCGCCGAAACCATGACTGTCTGGGGCACCTACTCGAACGGCGACTACGGATGGAACCGCACCGGCAAACAACCCAGGGATGTGCAATGCCCGTATTGGCAGTTCGCGTGGAACCAGGGCCTCGAACTCGTCGCGCTCCAGCTTGATTACTACGACTATACCCGGGACCGGACATTCCTGAAAACACGTCTCCTGCCGATGGCCACCTCGGTGCTCAGGTATTTCGACACCCGCTTCAAGAAAGATGCCGCCGGCCGCATCCTGATCGATCCCACGCAGTCGGTGGAGACCTACTGGCATGGTGTGGTCAACGACACTCCCTGCGTCGCCGGACTCAACGACATCACGACTCGCCTCTGCGCCTTGCCGGGATCCGACCTGTCAAGCGAACAGAAAGCCTTTTTCGTCCAGATGAAGGCCGCCGCGCCCACGCTGCCCGTCGAAGACGCCACGCTCAACGGCAAGCCGGTCCGCCGCATTGCGGTTGCCCAAAAATACAACCCTCAGCGCAGCAACTGCGAGAACCCGGAACTCTTTCCAATCTGGCCGTTCCGACTCGCCGGACTCGGCAAGCCGCTGCTCGAAGAGGCCCGCAATGGTTACGCCTTGCGCGGCTCACACAACGACATCGGCTGGGGCTACGACAGCAACGCCGCCGCCCTGCTCGGACTCACCAACGAAGCCGCGCGCATTCTGGATGTCAAGGTCCGCAACTCCCACCCCGCCTACCGCTGGCCCGCCACCTGGGGGCCGAACTTCGACTGGCTCCCCGACCATTGCCACGGCGGCAATCTGGTGACCACCACCAACCTGATGCTCTTGCAGGCGCAAGACGGCCCTATCCGCATCCTTCCCGCATGGCCGCAAGACCGGGACGTCGTCTTTAAACTCCATGCTCCTCAAAACACCACCGTCGAGTGCGAACTCAAAGACGGAAAAATCACCAGACTCACAGTCATCCCCGAATCCCGCCGCAAGGATGTGATCCCGCCGGACTGGGGGAAGTGATTCTTCTTCAGCAAAACTCCCGGCCATGCGCGACTCTCGTTTTCTTCCCCCATTCATCGTTTGCCAGGCATTCCGCGGACTGACATTGTTAGCACTTTCGTCCGCGCCGGCCTCCACCGTCATCGCCGCCGAAGACCCGCGTCCGCTGCGGATCGGGGCCGATCAGACCGGCGAATCGACGCTGGAAGCGGCCATTGCCGCCGTGCGCCTTTATGACCGCGCCCTGACGGCACAGGAGATCGCGGCTATCGCCAAGGGCCAACCGGGTGTCCCGCCGACCTCCTCCAAGCCCACGCATGAATAGATGTTAGGAAACCTCGCCGGCCGGCGGGTGCCGGACAGCGCGTCCGGCGGTGATGCCGCGCCGCTAGGAGCCGTCGGTGTTGTGAGAGCGACGGTTCATGACAAGGTGCCTTGCGCCGCCCTCCGCGGTGGCTGGCTGGAGGCGGCGGGCACCGGCTTCAATGCGGCGGCGGATTTCACCCAGGAAGTCTGGCTGCGGCCCGACCCGGCATCGTTGCGTTTGGAGGGGCGCATCCTGGACCGCATCACGCCGGGCGGGACCGACGGTTTTTTGTTGGATTTCAATGCCGGTCAATTGCGGGGCATGGTGCCCGGTTGTCCCACGATCAGTGTGCCGATCTGCTTTGAAGGCTGGATGCATCTGGCGCTGGTTCGGGCCGGCAACCAGGCGTCGGTTTTCATCAACGGACAACCCGCGGCCGCCTATGCCGCCTCGCATCCGGCAAAGCCGGTTGGGCAACTCCAATTCACCGGCGAAGCGCCCGCCCCTTCGCAGAACACCCCCCATTTCCCCGCCCTCCAGGCCGACGCATTGGCTCTTTCAGGGCTCTCCCGCAGAAAGCAAACTCCTTGCAGTCATTCTCTTTGACGCTCCAGATCTGACTCCTTATGCTTGAGCTTCGAAACACCCACCGGCTTCATCTCCCACTAACCCATGATCTATATTTTTTGCCTCGTCAGTCTGTTAGGTGCCTTCCTGCTCTTTCAGGTCCAGCCCATGATCAGCAAATTCATCCTGCCATGGTTTGGCGGCAGTCCCGGCGTGTGGACGACGTGTATGTTGTTTTTCCAAATGGTGCTCTTCGCGGGATACAGCTACTCGCACTTTCTCACCCGCCGCAAACCACTGACCCAGGCTTGGGTGCATGTGGCTTTGCTCTTGCTGGCGGCGATCCTGCTCCCGATCGTGCCGAATTCGTCCCTCAAACCGCTGGGTTCGGAAAATCCCTCATGGCACATTATCGTGTTGTTGCTGGCCACGGTGGGACTGCCTTATTTCGTGCTGTCCGCCACCAGCCCGTTGGTGCAGGTGTGGTATTCCCGCGTCTATCCGAACGGCACGCCCTGGCGTTTATACGCTCTCTCGAATGTGGGGTCGCTGACCGCCTTGCTGAGTTACCCGATTCTCATCGAACCCCGCTGGGACGTGATGCGGCAAGCCTGGATCTGGTCGGGAGCCTTCGCCGTCTTCGCCCTGTTGATGGCGGCCTGTGCCATCGGGGAGTGGAAACGCGGCACCTCGGAGGCTGCCCGCCGCCTCCATGAGGAAGAGCTCAAGGACGCCAAGGCTCCGCCACCTGCGGCCTTTCACCGGATTCTTTGGGTTCTCCTTCCCGCTTTCGCCTCACTGATGCTGCTGGCCACCACCAACCACGTCTGTCAGGACGTGGCGGTGATCCCATTTCTCTGGGTCATCCCGCTGGCACTCTATCTAATCACCTTCATCATCTGTTTCGACCACCCGCGCTGGTATGTGCGTCCCGCATGGGCCATACCCGCGATACTGGTCACATTTCTAACATCAGGTCTTTACAACACCCCGTGGGATTGGACCCCGGGTTTCGTGACAGAACTGGTGGTGCATTTCTCGGCCATGTTTCTGATCTGCATGGTGTGCCATGGAGAATTGGCCAAGCTCAAACCCGGCACCTCCCACCTGACGGAATACTATCTTCTGATGTCGGCCGGCGGGGCATTGGGCGGACTGGCGGTAAGTCTGGTGGCACCCATGGTTTTCAATACCTTTCTGGAATGGTCGCTCGCCATCGCCTTCGGGTTTGTTTTGGTCTGCTGGATTGCCTATCTCGGCCTAACCCAAAACAGGACCAAGTCCGCCAAAGTGATCGGCGGCACCGCAATAGGCGTTTTCGCCACCGTGGCCCTCGTCTTCATCGTGAACTGGGAATTCCTGTCATTCGGCGGTGCCCTGGAACGGTCCAGGAGCTTCTATGGCACCCTGCGGATCAACTCTCGAACCGATGACCACGGCGGTAAATTCCATTCGCTCTATTGCAGCGGCACCGAACACGGACGCCAGAACATGGATCTGGCAAAACGCCGTGATCCCCTCACCTACTACGGCCACGAAAGCGGCGTAGGCATGGTGTTGGATGGATTGAAGTCGAAACCCGATGCCAAGGTCGGCATCATCGGCATGGGCACCGCCACGGTGGCCTGTTATGCGGAACCCGGGCAAACCTATCGCTTCTACGAACTCAATCCGGATGTGGTGCGCATGGCTACCAAGTGGTTCACCTTCATTAGCGACCTCGAAACCCGCGGCGCCAAATATGAACTCGCGATGGGTGATGCCCGACTCTCGCTCGAACACGAAGCACCCCAGAATTTCGACGCCCTCCTTCTCGACGCCTTCAGCGGCGATTCCGTACCTGTCCACCTGCTCACCCGCGAGGCTTTCGAAATCTATCAGCGGCACCTTAATCCCAACGGAATCATCGCCGTCCACATCACGAACAAATACCTCAATCTCGCCCCCGTCGTGGAGCGTCTCGCCAAGGAGTTCGGCTATCTCACCACCCGTCAATGCATCGACCCCGGCGGCCTCGCCGGCCACTATCAGCCCGACTACCTCCTGCTGACGAAGGATCCCGAATTCATCAAGGCCCATCCACCTGTCCCACCGAAATACGCGCGGGACTTGGAGGTCCCCTTATGGACGGATCACGCTCACAACCTGTTTCAAATTCTGGACCGGCGCTGAGAGGCTGTTATAACCGCCACTTCCGGGTAAATGGTGTTTCATCCGAGTACGCTTGGCACAGCGCAATCATGAAACCACAACTCCATTCCCCGCAATCCAGAGGTTTTGCCCTGGTCGTCACGCTTTCCCTCATGATCCTATTGACGATCATCGCAGTGGGTTTGCTCACGGAAGAGGATTTTTTTTCGTTAAAATGTTAAAATCGATTGGTGCTGGTTGATCGGGCGATGTTCCGACATCGCCTGTTTGAACAAACGTTTCAAATCAACCAACACCATGAGTAAACAGACAG